>JBQCHB010000315.1:0-4140 GCA_051955075.1 Flavisolibacter sp. | reverse complement strand
TTTCTCCAAAGCTCATTTAGAAAGCGAACAAATACTGGTACTTATAGGTACTTCTTATATTCCACCAACTTTAGAAGATATCGGAGATTTATCGATACAGATCTATTTGGGAGATGAAAAACACACCTTAAAAGGTGAGGTTATTAGTCCTAAAAAACAAAGTTTAAATGTTAAACTGACTAGTTTGGATCAATTGAATGGGATTGATCTAAATAAAATAACACAGATCATCGTGGAAGCATCAACGCCGGATTTTATTCTTGAGAAGTTGAAAAATGCTTTTGCTAGATTAAATTTTGAGGACACTGATAATCTCAAGAACAAAGATATCTTGCCTTCTGACCTTAGGTTTATTTTCGGCCCTCCCGGCACGGGTAAGACAACTTACATAAGTTGGTTAATTGGCGGTAGAAATCCTAACCCCTTGTTTTTTGCTGATCAATCTACAGAACCGTTGATGGACAGTAATAAGCGAGTTCTCGTGCTTACTCCAACTAACAAAGCCGCAGATGTTTTGGTTGAAAGGATTCTTAAGAACTACGGTGAGTGTCCTGACTGGTTAAAAAGATTCGGACAAACGGAGAAGTTTGAGACTGAGGATTTCTTTTGTGGCGATCGTGAACTTAAACCATGGGTGTACGATAAATGCGCAATCGTTACGACTATCGCCAGGTTCCCTTACGATTATTTCAAGATTGAAAGGAAGACTGACCCGGACGAGTGGCAACTAAGAGATTTTAAATGGGATGTAATTATTTTTGATGAAGCATCAATGATAAGTCAAGCAGCACTTCTTTATACTGTTTTCAAAGCAAGAGAGATAAATCCAAGTGTTGAGTTTTACATTGGCGGCGATCCTTTCCAAATACCTCCCATAATACAATTTGAGTATCCTTTTTGGAGTTATTTACCAGAACCTGCTTTTGACGAGGAAGGAATTCCAATTCTTGACGAGAATAATGAACAATTGGGCTGGAAACAAGATGGTGGCAATATATATTCATTTGTTGGACTTATGAAAGACCAAAGTTTTAAAGATCCACAGACAGAGCCCCATGAATTTCAAATCCATAATTTAAAAAAACAGTACAGAAGCATTGTGCCTATTGGGCAATTATTCAGTACTTATAGGTATAACGGTGAGCTTGAACATCATCGAACACCGGAAGCAATTGCTAATGACACCGAATTAGAACCAGGCATTTTAAATATCCCAAGCCTTCCGCTTACAGCTATAACCGTAATTAAATTTCCAGTAAAGAAATATGAAGGAGTATATAGAGTTAGAACCATACAAGGGAGCCCTTATCAATTATATTCCAGCGTTTTTACCGTAGAATTAATAAGGCACATTCAAGAACATGCAGTCGTTGACAAAAGCAGGCCATACAAAATAGGCATCATTAGCCCCTATAGTATTCAAAACAATATTATTTCAAAACTTCTGCAGAATATTGTAAAAGGGCCGATAGAGGTAGTATCTGGCACTGTTCATGGATTCCAAGGTGATGAATGTAATTTGATTATTGCCGTATTCAACCCTCCGAGGAATATTAATTCCAGCCCGAGAATGTTTCTGAACAAAAAGAACATTCTTAATGTAGCCATCAGTAGAGCAAAAGATAAATTAATTATTTTATCGCCGGTTGACCCCGAAGGCGACATAAATACAAATGCGCTAAAACAAATTAGAATAATTGAAAGGCTTGCAGGAGTTTCAAAAGAGCATGCAAAAGGTTATATGTCGTACGCAATTGAAGAAGCATTATGGGGAAGTAAGACATTTATAGAAGACAACGTATTTTCTTCAACCCATCAAAACGTAAACATTTACACTGATGCAGCAAAGAAATATGAAGCTAGGCAGGATGAAAATGCCATAGATATTCAGCTGAAACCGGAGACGTTTCTTAAGAAATATGTTCAACCCAATTCTGCTAAAAATTTAGAAAATACTTTAGTGACTGAATGATTAAATAATGCAAGCTTACCTTTTTAACGATACAATACCTGATCAACTTGGAAAAACAAGTGTGCACTATAAACAGGTTGGTACTATTCTGAACAAGACATCAGGTTTTATGGAAGGTTACGATTACTCCTTGAATCCGTATTCTGGCTGCGGATTCGGGTGTACTTATTGCTATGCTGCATTTTTTGCAAGAGACAACGAACAAAAAGAAAACTGGGGATATTGGGTAAATGTGAAGGGAAACGCATTAGCACTATTAAAAAAGAAAAGAAAAAGACCAATAACAGGTAAGGCTGTTTACATGAGCAGCGTTACCGATCCTTACCAACCTATAGAACGCAAGGTTGAACTAACCCGTGAGTTATTAAAAGAACTGTTGTACTACCATCAGCCAAGATTGGTAATACAAACACGAAGCCCCCTGGTTACCAGAGATATTGATTTACTCAAACAATTTAAGGCGGTACAGGTTAATATGACCATCACCACTGATAGCGAAAAGGTAAGAAAGATTTTTGAGCCTTTATGCCCTTCTAATAAGGTAAGGTTGGAGGCGATCAGGGAAATGAATAGCGCAGGCGTACAATCCTGTATTACGATGACACCGCTGCTGCCGCTGGAAAACCCAGACAATTTTGCAAAGTCTTTATTAAACACCGGTATAAAAAAATTTATCATTCAACCCTTTCATCGGGATCGAGGGAAATTTACTGCGGGTACAAGAGAAGAAGCAAAAAAGCTTTTTGACGAATTCCAGTGGACACAGCAACGTTATGAAGAGGTAGAGAGAATTATCAAAAGCTATATTCCCGATATCGGGGTTGGCAAAGATGGCTTTAAACCAATATGAACAGAAACGAACTGCTACAATGGCTGCAGAGCCAAAAACCAACGATTGAAAAGATCATTTTAGAATCGGCACAAAAGTTCTCTTCAGACCATAGTGCACAACCCAACTTTGGTTACGACTTACAATGTGCACAGAAAGAAGCTTATAATTTAGGAGAAGGAAAAGATCTTTGCTATGATCGTTACACTACTCCATTAGCGTATTCCTTATGGTATCAGGCCAGGCGGATCAATGTTTTCCTATCGCATTTCATTGACAAGGTTGTTGAAGCTTGTAATGCCGGAAGACCGGTGGAAGTATTTGACTTAGGTGCAGGAACTGGTTGTGTTCAATTTTGTTTTGGACTTGTGGTTACTGCATTCAGACGAAATGATAAAACTTCTCCTCTCGTTAGAATCATCAATGTTGATTCTAGTCCATTCATGCTTGATTATCTTCAAAAATATCTATGGCCTGTGGCGACTCAATATTATCCTGAGTTACAACAAATTCCTGTAGAGTATCATGTTTATTCATGGAGTAACCGGGGAGAATTTAGTGTTACCAATCCATGGATTTGTGCCAGCTATTTGTTTGATTCTTCTGATAATGAAGAATATCTGGTCGCCAACTTTAATGATTTGATCCAAAAATTTGAGCCTGAAAAAATCCTTTTGTTGTCATCAAAGCAGGAGAACAAGAAAAAGTTGATGAATTCCTTGTCTCAAAGTTTAAAAACCAAGACTTATCAGTCATTTGGCTTGATGGATGTTAATGAGATTTTTAATGGAACACTAGCTACTGTTAACTCGTTTCGACAAGATTTTATCTCTAGATATTCTTTGAAAGCCTCTGCTTATCCTGTAACATGGTCTGACAAGAGTTTCATGGCAATAGGGTTAGAGAAAAAACAAGCTGGATTTTCTTTTGATATCAGAAATCTGCCAAGCACCCTTGATATATTTAATCCTCCGCTAAAAATTCGAAGAGATGTTGAATTAAATGAAGAGCAAAAAAAGGCGGCTCAATTTGACACAAGGCCTTCTATTATAACCGGGCCTGCCGGATGTGGGAAAAGTATCGTGATGACAGAGAAAATTTTCAATATTCTTGAACATGTTCGCTGGCAAGCTTCTCTTAACATTCTCGTCACAACTTTCAACATTTCGTTACTGAAACAGTTAAGAGGGTGGATAACCGATTTGATTGAGGCAAAAGGTATTCAATTAAGACAGCATTATTACCTACAAAGAAATAATGACAATGACGGCACCGGCAAGATTTGCACAGGTGATGATTTTAAAATTGTAATTGAGTTTCTCCATTTTGAGATGTTAGG
>JBQCHB010000314.1:0-17723 GCA_051955075.1 Flavisolibacter sp. | reverse complement strand
TATTGCATTGCACCGCCGCTCAACTCTTGAAACTCTTTCAGTGTAGCATAGCCGAATTTGCCATTAAGCCTGTACACCAATACCAATTCATTAGTTTCAGATAAAGTTTTTGCTTTTGGAAATTCTTTGAGCAATGGTCCTTTTGTTCCCGTAAGCAGCCAAACTTTTGCGGTGGTTTCTGGAACTAAAACAACTGTTTTTGCATTCATGCTTCCATCATCCACTACTGTTGTTACAGGTGTGGTGCTTACCGCTTCAGCTTTTACGCCCAATCTTTCACCTTTGATCCATATCTCTACCGGGTACATGCGGTTTTTAGAGGCACTGGACAGGTACATAAAATAGTTACGCAATTTTGCCGGCGTCTTTTTCACCACCTTTCCATTTTCATCCAATTGCTTGCCGGCCATTCCCTGCGTTACCGATTGAGCATAACCATACAGCTTTACGCCGTTTTGTGCCTGGGCAAAACCAGTTATTCCTAAAAAAGCAATAAGTAAGATAACTATGCATCTCATATTCACCTGATGCGTGGATAGATTGAATTGCATGAATGAATTTGTTAAGAAAATAATTAAAGGCTTTTCGAAAAAGGTAAGAAGAAAAGAACAAAAACTTCCTTCTTGCCTGCAATATCAATTATTTTTTGACAAGCTTTTGTACATGCCTGTACTTGCCGACGTTGCTGGTAATTTGCAATACATAGCTGCCTTTTGCCAGCCTGCCTAACTTCACTGATCCGTTTTGATAAGATTGTTGCGACTGCCAAATCTTCTGGCCATTAATCGCAAACAGTTCCACGCTTATACTTTTAACCGTGAACATGTTTCCAATTTTAAAGAAAACTTCATCATCTGCAGCAGTAGGATAGACTGTTTGTATAAAATTTTTATCGTTGGTAACCGGATCGTTAATACCTGTAATAACATTATTACCAAGGGTTACGGCATCACCAATAGCAGCAATGAATGCACCATTGCCATGCGTACCTACAACAAGCGTATTATCTTTTTGGCGGCATACCAGCGAACGTACAATAGCCTTCTTCAACATGCCGCTTCCTTCATTAAACCATTGGGTATTATTACCGGCAATGGCAGTGGTACTGTACAAGCCCATCGATGTACCCACGTAATATTCCACGCCGCTGTTTTTCACTACTATAGCGCAGCTTTGAGAAGAGAGAGGTTCCAAAGCACCATCAATTACCTGCCACGTAGGAGCAGCGGCTGTGGCGTTGCCTGTCCAATAAATGTTGTTAACAGTCACTGGCAGTCCGCTATTATCCACTCCATCGTAATTGGAAACGACTACCATTACAGTATCTGCACTTCTTGGGTTTACACTGATACCAGCGATGTAATAGCCTGCTTTCATAGAAGAGGGAGTGATATTAACAGGCGTAGTGCTTGCAGCACCAAAATTGGGATTATTCAGCCGGTATACCTTTCCATTGTCTGTACCCATGTATAAATACTTGGTGCCATTCATGGCTTTACTAATAGCCATAGCCGACATGTTATCGCTGGAAGGAATGGTATTGCCAACACCCGTCATCTCTGTCCACGAGGAAGAAGTAACTGTAGAAGCATTTCTTGTACGGTATAACTTATTCAGGTTATTGTAATAAATATGCTCGTTCGAATCCGGGTCATTCACAAAAAGCGTTAACCATTGGGCATCATCTTCGTTTATGCCGGACGGTGTTATTTCATTTTGCGTGTAAGCCGTGTTGTCTAGGTTATTGTTCGTTAATTGCCAGGTAAGATTGCTCCTGTACAAGGTTCCCTGCACTACCGTAAAATAAAAATATTGTTTCCATGTGTTGCCGGTCTTAAAAAATTGTGTAACGGCGGCCGCGGCCCCGTCACCACCGCCAATTTGTTGGTGGCTAAGATCTGCTCCTGTGTTCAGGTTGATTTGTGTTCCATTATCCTGTGCGCCCCCAATTACAAAGTTGGCATCAAGGTCGGGCTGTATATTGATGAATTGATATTGCAGGGTTTGCAAGCCGGTATTTAATTCAGTCCAGCGCACCGTGTCAGCCATTACGCTTGTAATTGTTTTTTGAACACCGCCGTCGTCCACCGTATACATGATATCGTTCTGACCCGGAGGAAAATAAATACCATGAACATCAGGATGGTGATTGGGATAAATGAAGCTATCAGCCTGAGGGAAAAACCCTCGTCCATAACCGCCTGCCCTTTTAAATTTCAGTGCAGCATTGGTTTGGTTCAGATCCACCCGTTCTAAAACAGTACCGCCAATAAAAAGAATATTATCAAGGTTGGGCTTCACCGTAATAGACATGTTATACCCATTGAATTGCGTAGTGTAAGGATCAATACCAGCTTGGTTAAAACCAGGCTCATCGGGTACATAACTGTTTAAGTTGGTCCAGACATAAGTGGCCGGATTACCCGACGACATATCAGCCCTGAAAAGATCCGCTTCAGGCTTTGGTGTAGTACCTGCAGCAGTATCGCCATTTTTATACAGTACAAAAAGTTTATTGTTAGCACCGTTCAATGCGAGTACTACCCGGCTCCATACCTGGTAAGGCTTCCATCCTGCCACTGAGTCTGCAGCACCTTTAGGACCGCCGGCAATGCGTGTCCATGCTCCTGCGTTGCCGGATGTAGATTCCCAAACGCCAACCGCCGCACGGTCAGCATTATCTCCCGGCACGGCAGCAAATATTTTTGAACCATTGGAAGCTACTATTACCTCGGTTAAACCTCCAAGACTTGTGTTACCTACTACTCCACCTAAAACTGTTACCCAACTTTGGCCGCCATCTGTAGATTTTACGATGCGGTTATGAGTAGCCGCATATACATCACCGGTAGTCGGATGCACGGCGATCCTGTGGACCAAATCAAACTGGCCATTGAACTGGTTGGGTTTCCCATCTTCAGTAGAAGACAGCTTACTCCAGCTAACACCATTATTGGTGCTTTTATACATACCATAACCCACTGTACCTGCAATATCTGACTGGCTATTAGGATAAAACACTTCGCCGGTTCCGCAATACCATGTATCGGGATGCGCAGGGTCCTGCACAATAGAAGTAGCACTCCTGATATCGTTTTCACCCGAAACAAAGGTCCAGGTTGCACCACCGTCGGTACTTCTGAAAATACCACCAGTTACACCGCCGGTTAAAATAATGTTGGCATTGCGTTTATCAAAAGCCAATCCACGACTGCGGCCGCCTACGTTATTAGGGCCAATGCTTTCATAAGCATTATTGGTTTCCACAGAGCCGCCTCTTGCCCATACGCTGCTCATGGGCTTTTGTGGTATTTTGCTTACTGCTTCCAGCTCTATTGCACGTATGTTGGCAGGAATAGTGCCCGTTACCGGGTTGCGCAGCATTTGAAATTCATGTGCAAGGCGCTTTTCCGAATATTCTTCATTCTCCTCGCCTGACTCGTTGTTAACAGAAGACGTATTTAATAATGAAAACCCGAGCGGCTTTTCACTCTTTTTTAAAGCGGGCCGGAATAACAAAAAAGGACTGCATACCAAACCCAGTAGTGCTATCCTTGTTAGCAGTAAATTAAGTTTCATTTAGCTGAATTAAAATTTGTGCTGATCAGGCAAAGCCAGCAGAATTGCTTTTTTTGAAGCTGCAAAGAAGCCAATTTCTTAAGTTTTACCAGATAACATAGCAATTTAAGTAATTCAGCCAAACTCTCGCCCGGTTTCTGCATCATTTACATTTTGATTATACACTATCCTATAATTCTTGTAACAACCCCTAATGTTGACGCTATTGACCGATCTTGTTTAGCTGAACTTAACATTACAATAAACGCCAAACAGGCTTATTAAGTTGCTTCGTTCTATCTTTGCGACTCTTTTGCCCCTCGACAGGCTCAGGGCAAAAGCGAAGTTTGAAGATGAGTGTAGGTCTCTTATTGGAAAAATATCAAAATTCTCCCCGCCTTTTTCAACTGGCGGACAGGCTTTCTTTTGCTCAACCTCAAAAAATTCACCTTAAAGATCTTAGAGGCAGTGCTTCGCAGTTTGTAGCAGCAGCCATGTTTTTACATCCTTCCGGCAACCAGTTAAACCATGTTTTTATTTGCAACGATGCTGAAGATGCCGCCTATTTTCATAACACCATAGAAAACCTTACACAAGCATTAAATATCCAGTATTTCCCTTCTTCTTTTAAGAACAGGAAAAACTACAGGCTTTTAAATGCTTCGCATGTGATGCTGCGTACAGAAGCATTGACCAAGTTTTCTGCCGGTGCAGGAAACAGAATCGGCGCATTGGTTACCTATCCAGAAGCAGTGTTTGAAAAAGTGGTAGTATCAAAAGCCATTTCATCCAACATCATTCACATTAAAGCCGGCGATGAATTAAAGCCCGACGCGTTGTATGAAAAGCTGGTGAATTATGGTTTTGAAAGAACCGACTTTGTGTATGAGCCCGGACAATTTGCCGTACGCGGCGGCATTCTCGACATTTATTCGTTCGGCAACGAAAAACCCTACCGCATAGAACTGTTTGGCAACGATGTTGATTCTATCCGCATTGTTGATCCGGAAACCCAACTTAGCGAAAGACGCTTATTGCAAGTAAGCATTATCCCCAACGTAGATACACAGTTTGACGATGAGGAAAAAGTTTCCTTGTTGGAGTTTTTGCCGGAGAACACCGTTATCTGGATTCAGGACGAAGAACTACTGAAAGAAAAATTATTAACTGCAGAAGAAGACCTGGGTTTGTTTTTAAACTTGCAGGAGTCAAAAGGCAAGATGGAGGAAGAAGAACAAGATGATAAGCTGATAAAAAAAGAGGTGGAGCCCAACGAATTTATTACCGCCGGTCTGTTCTTTGAGCAACTACAGCAAAAACATACTGTTTACTTTGAAGACCAGGCCCATCCCGACCTTCCCGGTGGGAAGGCCACCAGTCCTCAGCCCTCGCTTATACAAGATTTAAATAAAAACACAGGCTCTCCGAAAAGCGAGGCAGGGGGGATGAACTCTTCCCCCGTTGGGGGAAGCCGGATGGAGGCCGGGACTCTCACTTTCCACACCAAAGCCCAACCCGCCTTCAACCGCCAGTTCGATCTTTTAATGAAGGATTTGAAAAGCTGGGAGAGCAAAGGCTTTGAGTTGCATCTTTTCGCCGAGAATCCAAAACAACTGGAAAGACTTTATACCATTTTCCAGGACCTGAAAGAAGCCATCAATTTCAATCCTGTTGCTACTTCTATTCACGAAGGTTTTATTGACGAAGACTTAAAAATTGTTTGCTATACCGATCACCAAATATTTCAACGCTATCATAAGTATAGGGTTAAGCAGGCATATAACAAAAACAAAGCCCTTACGCTTCGTGCCCTTAGGGAATTACAGCCCGGCGATTTTGTTACACATATAGATCACGGCGTAGGCGTGTACAGCGGACTGCAAAAAATTGAAGTGAACGGCAAGCTACAGGAAGCTGTCCGCATCATTTACAAAGACAGCGATATCTTGTACGTCAATATCAACTCGCTGCACAAAATTGCCAAGTACACCGGCAAGGAAGGAACGGTTCCGAAAGTGAACAAATTAGGCAGCGATGTCTGGAACAGGTTAAAAGATAAGACCAAAGCTAAGGTTAAAGAGATAGCTTTTGACCTGATAAAACTATATGCCCAACGCAAGGCACAGCAAGGCTTTCAGCATACGCCGGATAACTATATGCAAACCGAGCTGGAAGCCAGCTTTATTTATGAGGACACACCCGATCAAAGCAAGGCTACCCTTGATGTAAAAAAAGATATGGAATCTGCATCACCTATGGACCGCCTGGTATGTGGTGATGTGGGTTTTGGTAAAACAGAAATTGCTGTTCGTGCCGCATTTAAAACCGTAGTAGACGGAAAGCAGGCTGCCGTACTGGTGCCAACAACTATTCTCGCTTTCCAGCATTATAAAACCTTCAGTGAACGCTTAAAAGATTTCCCTGTAACCGTCGATTATGTCAATCGTTTTAAATCGGCCAAAGAGAAAAAAGAAACGTACAAAAAGCTGGAAGAAGGAAAGGTTGACATCATCATTGGCACGCATGCTATTTTAGGCAAGGAAGTAAAGTTCAAGGACCTGGGTTTATTGATCATTGATGAAGAACAAAAATTCGGCGTAGGCCATAAGGAAAAAATAAAAACCCTCCGTACCAACGTTGATGCGCTGACACTAACGGCTACGCCCATTCCGCGTACGCTGCAATTCAGCTTGATGGGTGCAAGAGATCTTTCCATTATCAACACGCCGCCGCCCAACCGCCAGCCCATTCAAACCGAAGTGCGGGTGTACCAGGAGGATTTTGTGCGTGACGCCATTTATTTCGAAACCGAAAGAGGCGGACAGGTCTTCTTTATACATAATCGAGTGCAGGGGCTTTCTGAAATGGCTGCACTGATACAAGGTCTGTGTCCCGATCTAAGCATTGGTTTTGCCCACGGGCAAATGGAAGGCCATGAGCTGGAAAAGCACATCATGGATTTCATTGACAAAAAATACGATGTGCTGGTGTGCACCAATATCGTGGAAAGCGGCGTTGACATCCCTAACGTAAACACGATTATAGTCAACAATGCACATCATTTTGGATTGAGCGATCTGCACCAGTTGCGTGGCCGTGTAGGGCGCAGCAATAAAAAAGCATTTTGTTATCTGCTGGCGCCACCTACGAGCACCTTGCCCACCGATTCAAGAAAACGTTTACAAACATTGGAGCAACATAGTGAACTGGGAAGCGGTTTTCAAATAGCCATGCGTGATTTGGATATTCGTGGTGCCGGTAACATGCTGGGTGGAGAGCAAAGTGGTTTCATGGCGGAGATAGGCTTTGAAATGTACCAGAAGATCTTAGATGAAGCCATTCGCGAACTGAAGCGGACACAATTCAAAGATTTATTTAAAGAAGAAATTTCCAGGCAGGATGATTTTGTGCAGGACTGCACCATTGATACAGACCTGGAGATCTTAATTCCGGATGATTATGTAGAAAGCATTACCGAACGTTTGTCGCTGTATTCACGTTTGGACAATTGCGATACCGAAGAAGAACTGCAGGCCATGGAACAGGAGTTAACCGACCGCTTTGGCGCCCTGCCACCACAGGTGCAGGAACTATTCATTACTGTCCGCAGCCGTAAGCTGGCTGTAGAACTGGGCTTTGAACGAATGATCTTAAAGAACGATTCTTTGAAATGCTATTTCGTTAACAAACCCGACTCTCCTTATTTCGAATCGCAGGTTTTCAATAATATTCTTCAATACCTGCAAACCGGTACCAATAAAGCCAGACTAAAACAGGTTGGTAAACTATTTATGATCGTGGTAGAACCTGTGAGAGATATGCAGGATGTACATACGTTTTTGCAAAGAATGCATGCAGAAGTGGTGAATGTGGCAGTATAAAACAAACAGATCAACCCAATTCAAACAAACTCTTCATAGAACAAAGCATGGTTTTTGAGCCTATGTAACTGATTAAATACAGCAGTTATGATCAGCTTACTATTTTTCAGCTTTGTAGGGCTTGTATTGTTGGTGGGGTTTGTTATTGAGATGGTCATTCGAAAAAAGAAGAGAAATAAAATGCGGAACGGCATTTCACCGGTACAAAAAGAGCAGGTAAAAAACAGCAGGGCGCCGCATGCCCATAGCGCCTTTAACGAAAGAACCATAGGCAATATAAAAGGTGGTATTGTACCGGCAGGCAGTAAGCGGTACCCAAATGATTTTAATAACGACAACGAGCAGGATAAAGACCACAACAGGCCGGCTTTGTAATAGCAGGTACATTATCTCTTTGTAAGAAACTTACGGTGCAATGGGTTTTATTTCTAAAAGAGCTCCGGCAGATATAAACCCCTTTATACAAAACCAAAAGGGCTTTTGCAAGGAATGTGCGTAGCGGTAAGGCCGGGAAACTTTTTTTGTAACCAGGCGGCCATATATGCCGCACCCGGTTCTTCACTAACAGCATGACCCAATACGATCAACGAAATGTTTTGCCCCCTGCTGCGTGCATCTCTTACGTATTCGGCGGTTTCCCATTCCTGTATTTCGCCACACACCAGCACATCGGGGCTGGTAGTGCCTATAGCCTCTATCTGACGTTTGCCACCATAAGCACCCGGCATCAATAATATCTTGCTGCAGCTTTGCGATAGATCGCCGATATATCTCACCGTTGAAATAGCCAAACCTGTTTTCAGTTTTTGTATCAGCGTTTTTACATCTGTGGCCGGGAGGTTGAACACAGAATTGTTGCTGGCATCCTGGTAAGGCTTCCAATTGAGTTGGTTCACCACACCTTCCAACACGCCATCAGGCACGTGGCTGTGAATGTAATCGTGGTTCCTCCAGATGGTAATATTGTTTTTGGTAAGCAGGTCTCGCTTGTAGCGGTACACATCATCGTTTTGCAGCCACTGGGTTTCATCTGCATGATTGTAAAATGTGGGCTCATGGGCTATAATGAAGTTGGCCCCGAGCCCAATGGCCTTTGTAATCACCTCCACGGTTGGAAACATAGTGGTTACTGTACCACTTACCAACATTTCCCTGTTACCGCATTTTAAGGTATCTACGGTTTTATCGAAAGGAGCACCGGGCACTTCGCTGATGAACGCATCCATGATCTGTCCTACAGTTACAGGTGGTTCCGGTTGCAATAGTGCCGCTGCCCCGCTGGCAAAAGGCGCCAAAAGAAAAGCACCGGTAGTGATCTTTGTAAGGGTAGCCACAAACTCCCTTCTTCCCTGCTGGCTGGCCGGGGCGCCTGTATTATGGTTCATGGTGTGGTGTTAATTAATGATAAAGATATTGTACCTATATCTATATCATCTTCCAGGCTTAATGAGAAACCATAACAGGAAGGAATTACAATAAGGCACCGGCAATAGACTACTGCTTCACCAGGCCGAAAGCAAGGCTTTGTGTATCAGCCTTGCTCCCGTGCTTTTATGTGTATGTATTAAGTTTTCCGGGTTCATTTTTCCATAAGGCCGGGTAATACCACTTAATGCTGCGTGGTTTTTGCTTTACGATGCTTTTTTCACCTTAACCACTTTTGGTGGCGGCGGCGGAGGCGGGGGCGCAGGCAGCTCGCCGTATGTATTTTTCAGGGTAAGCATATCCGCTTCATTGTTCAAATGATATACTTCGTCTTTGCCCGATTTTAAGTGGATACGCACCTTATCTTCCGACCAGCCAATACTCTTCACCGTTGGGTTGGCTTTTAAAAAGGCCTGGTAATCAGCATTGCTGGGAGAAGGCAAATGCTCCCTGGTAACTTTAGGTGGCGGTGGTGGTTTATGTGGTGGTGGAGGCGGTGCTGCCAACTTATCAAGCTTTACTACGGGAGGCGGTGGTGGCGGTGGTGGTTGCTTGTGTTTCTTTTGCTGTGCAAAGCTTACCGATGCGGTTAAGAGGGCAAAGGCCACTAAAACTGTTTTCTGCATAATTGGTTTTTTGCCTAAGATGCTTCACCCCTTCTTTTCCATAAGGTTTTATAAAAAAGGCAAAAAGATAGTGCAGTTTTTTGTGCCTGTACCGGTGGTCATTCATTGCCGGCAAGCTTTTTTTTCATTTAATCCCAAAGCCCGATCCATTCAAAGTGGAGACTATTGCTTTTACATACAGGGCAATGCCAACTTTGCGCTTCCACGGTCTTACCGCTTTTATGTGGGGGTGACAATTTATTAAGGCCGTCTTCGTAATAAGCCAGTTGTTTATGGCAGGTTTCACATGCCGGGGGCTCATCTGCAACAGCTGCACTTTGTACGCTTTCACAATCATCGCAGTAAGCCATTGTAAAAACTAATCCTGTTCTCATAGAATCAAAGCCTGCGCCTTCAGCCAGCTCGTTTGATTGATACCCGCACTGGCAAACTGCCCTCAATAAATAACCCATGTTTTCTATTTAAAAAGCTGAAGGTAGCCCCAATGTCCATAAAAAGAAAAGCGTTTTAAAAACAAGGAAGCAAACAAGTATAAACATAACTAAGTGCTATTAGAACTTATCCTCCATTAAGCATCTTCTCACTTAAAATTGTAAGCTGCTGTTTTGGATAGATAAAACCTACGGTTTTAAACTCTTCTTCGGTATGCTTTTTAAGTTCATCAGGCAAAGATTGGTTTGTATGTATTTTATAAATTCTGCTCATAGCATGTTTTGGTTGTTTTTATTTTCTTTCTCCCCTTCAGGCATATCAACAAAGGAAGAAATATACTCCCTGATTGTTCTCATCACCGCATCCATATCTTTTCTAATTTCTTCATCATGAAAGCGAAGAAAGTTCAGTCCGGCCCCCTCTAACTCCCCCAACGGGTGAGAACAAGGCACAGCCCTCGCCTGGTCAAGACTCTAACAATATAAATGCATCTTCAATAAGCAAGGTTAGTGCGATTGGTCTTCCCCCGTTGGGGGAATCGAAAGGGGGCCGTAATTGCCCAAGCGGTTTTTGACGATTGAAGGTGTAACCCATCATACTGCCGGCACGCAATTGTTTCCATAGCAATATTTCACCATTGGTGGAGTGGTTTCTCAGGTGGCGGGAAAACTCTTTCAGGTTTTTATTGTAAGGCAGGTGGTACATGCCGGGGATTTAGTATTTGAATTTAGAATTTCATGGTGAATGTTTTATAGGTTGGTGGGTGTTTCCCCTTTGCAATCCCCCTTACAGTTTCTCTGAAAACCGAACTCTCTCCCTTCCCCCTTTGCAAAGGTGGAGTGCGGACACTCCAAAAATTGGAGACGTAATAAGGGGGATTTATACACTCCTTGCCATCATGCTTCCTTTTTTTTCTTTTTTCCCTTCTTCTCCCCCACAAACAAACCCGCTGTGTATTTATCGTACAACTCAAACAAAAATTCTATTCTTTTTGTTTCAGTTGTAAAAGCCTGTGGCCGGTAACACAGGTCAACTGCTTTGTCTAATTGCTGGTGTGCCTTTACCAATACCGGCGGCATGGTGTTGGGGTCGTACAGATCGGCAAGAGAACTATTGGGAAACTGTGCTCTTGCATCTAATACCGCTTGCGCAGCTTCTTCTACTGCTTTGGTTTGTTTTTCGGTTGGCGATTCAGGCCAGGGAAAGTTGTTATAGACTAGAACATTACTATAACGGTAGTCGCTCTTTATTCGCCCGCAGGTAAACTTTACCCAGATGTTATGCATCACTGAAGTCAACACGCCGAAGTGATATAGAGATGCATTCGGTAATGCTGTACAAGAATCACTTACGATAACATTTGAAGAGAAAAAACCAAAAGGAATGTACTTTCTATTTTCAGAAGAATGTCTCGGAATAATAACATAGTCCGATTTGGGTTGTCTAATCTCCGAAAACAGTCCTGGAGTATTAGCTTGTTCTCTTACGCTTGCTTTGGTACTTTTACTCCTAAAAACTCTTACATTCTCTATTCTTGACAAAAGATTCTTTAATTGCTTTAAGTCGGAGGGATTTGCTTCTGTTAACCAAAGACACCATCTGTTCTTTCCATTTAAAAACTCATGGCTGCTTAAAATTGGTTTAATATATTGTGCTGCATTCGGTTCTATTTTTAGAAACCTCTCCTTCTCCTCATCTGTAAAAAAGAAGTTCCCATTATCAACAGGTTTACTACCATATTGCATTTTGGGAACATTGCCAATTGGATTCGTTCTTGCTAATACTGTTAAATCTTTTCCTTCTACTAAATAAGGATTTATATTTTTCGCTTTTATTTCATGAGGCTCCGCTTTTATATCATCATACTCAAAAATCCTTTTATCATTAACATCAAAGTTTGCAAAACCAATAATCACAACATGCACTGCTGCGTTTCCTCTTGCTTCATTACTCCAGCTAAATGTTCGATGTGCAAAGTGAATTTTAATTTTATACTTATTAAACAACTCATTCCATAAAATACCTACTTGCTCACCTTGCGAAATTGAGTTTGTTGAAACAAAAGCAGTTTTTGTTCCTGGGTGGTGCTGCATGTATTGTGCAGCTCTTATATACCATGCAGTAACGTAATCCAAAACTCCTGCACCACTTACTCCTGCAAACACATTATCCATATCTTCCTTCTGTGCTGCATTCTGCAAATGCTTTCCCACAAACGGCGGATTGCCCAATATATAATCAAACCTTGCCTCTTCTTTCTCCCACGGCATGGGCTCTATCAGGCTTTGCCAATCAATCCTCAACGCATTGCCATGCACAATCGTTGCACTCTTTTTTAATGGCAACCGCACATAATAATCGCCAAAGGTTTCGCTTGCCTTCATGTTCATCTGGTGGTCCATCAGCCACATGGCCACCTGTGCTATCTGTGCCGGAAACTCTTCATATTCTATTCCATAAAACCTGTCCACATCAATGGTAAAGTATTCCGAAATATCGGTAACGGTTTGCCCTTTCAATTGCTGTTTAATGATCTCCATTTCCAGCTCACGCAGCTCCCGGTAAGCCACAATTAAAAAGTTGCCGCAGCCGCAGGCAGGGTCTAAAAAGCGCAGCCTGCTGATTTTTTCGTGCAGCTTTTGCAGCCTGCGTTTATCGTTCTTTGCATTGTCAAACTCAGCCCACAGCCCGTCCATGAACAGGGGCTTAATCAGCTTGAGAATATTTTTTTCGCTGGTATAGTGGGCGCCTAAATTCCGCCTTGCCTTTTCATCCATCACACTTTGAAATAACGAACCAAAAATGGCAGGCGATATTTTGCCCCAGTCGAGCAGGCAACACTTTAAAAGTACGCTGCGCATTTCGCTGTCAAAGGCTGCAAAAGGCAGGTGCTCTTCAAACAGCTTTCCGTTTACATAAGAAAATGCATCCAGGCTTTCGTCAATGTTTTTTAAACGCCTTTCCTTTGGTGTATTCAATATTTCAAACAGCTGCGAAAGGTGTGCAGCAAGGTCACTGCCATCTTCCTTTGTGTGCAGGTCTATATAATCGTAAAAAATGCCTTTTTCCCAAATATTGGTATCATCGGCAAACAATAAAAACACCAGGCGCACCAGGTATAGTTCCAAAGCATGGCCGGTATAGCCCATGCGCTGCAATTTATCGTGCAACCGGCCCATTAATTCGGCTGCTTCAATATTTACAGGGTCTTGTTCTTTGTAGGTGCGTTTTTGATAACCCGCTATAAAACCAAACAGGTGTACGTTGTCTATAAATTGCTGTAGCGTAAAATCATGCTGCACATCGGTATCCAGGTCGTACAAACGAAAATGCTCAAAATCGCTTACTAAAATATAACGGGGCAGCTCGGCCTCTTTCAGGCCGGGAAAATAATCCTTGGCCTGCTTGTAAGCCTTGTCAAGGCTTTTACCTTTCGACTTATGTTCAACCAAAATGGTTCCTTTCCAAAGCAGGTCAATAAAGCCTGTTTTATCATCAATCTTCTTTACCTGCTGTTCAAAGGTGGCTACACGCCTGCGGCTAATGCCAAACACATTAAAGAAGCCATCCCAAAAAGATTTGGCTTCGGCATCTTCACTGCTTTCGTTTTCCCATTCTTTACTAAAGGCAAGAGCACGGCTTTTTATTTCATTCCAACTAAGCGGCATAAATGATCAGGATGTTTGTTTTGGTACGTTCACAATGTAAGAAAAACCTTTATCTCATCCATTGGCGGTTTCATTTTTGGCTATCCGCCTGGCTTTCAGCATAGGTATAATAATAAAAAAGGCTGTCCCCGGTTGCTGACAGCCTTTTTATTGTGTAGCCGTGTGCTTTTACAACACGGTTAACGGTCCCGCGTACACGCTGGTGGCAATGCTTTTGCCATCGGCCGAAATGAAACCGATATAGGTGTGCACCTGCAGGCCGCTAAAGGCCGTAACCACCAGCGAGGCGCCTTCTGCACTGCGTGCAGCACCCAGGGTGGTGTAAATACACTGGTTGCGGCTGGGGCAATACACTGCTAAAATGCTGGCGTCGGTGGCCTGTGCCTTGCCCATGCCGCTGTTGTCCTCCCACTGGTAAATAACCGTTCCGGCCACATTGCTGTAGGCCGAAGGGTTGGTGGCATTGGGCAGGTCGCCACGGCTTACCAGCGCCAGGCTGTAATCAATGGTAAAAGTTGGATAACTGCCTGCAATGGCGTTAAGCAGGGTGTAGCGCATGGCATTGTTAAAGCCGGTCATTTCTACGGCATACTCCCGAAAGCTTACTGCAAGTAAAGCCGTCATGGTTTGCAGAAACTTCATTACCAGGGCAAACTTAGCCTGCTGTTCCAGTTGTTTAACAGAAAAATTAGTGGTGCGAGAGGCGGGCTGGCTGCGCAGGTAGCTGATACCTTTCCAGCTGCCGCCAATTACGGTACCTACAGTGCCCGATACTGGCCCAAGGATACCTTTGCTGATAATTCCCATAATAAATGGTTTTTAGTGTTAGGAAATTGGATAACCCAGGCGCAGCCCTCACCGGGTAAGGTTTTGCGCCTGCCATTTCAAAGAAACTCATAAAACCTATTCGGTGGTATAGTGTTGTTCTCTTTTGCGCTGTGGTGTTGTGGGGTGTAGCGCTTTGCATAGCTGATTAACAGTGTAGCACACCCGGTTTTGGCAACAGGTGGCTTTTGCATGGGCTTTTATACAAAGCGGGCAGGCTTTGCCGTGAAATGATCAGCAATCGTTTTTCCTCCGGGT
Source organism: Flavisolibacter sp. (assembly GCA_051955075.1). GTDB lineage: Bacteria > Bacteroidota > Bacteroidia > Chitinophagales > Chitinophagaceae > Flavisolibacter. The sequence continues at coordinate 3,050 of JBQCHB010000314.1, read as the reverse complement.
CTTCTTCGGGTTTGCTTCGGGTTTCCTTCGGGTCACCTTCGGAGTGATGCGAACAACATCCGAAGGAAACCCGAAGAAGGTGCGGACATGACACGAAGCAAGCAAGTAAGAAACCACAAGGCCGGGCGCCGGGATAGTAAGGTAGTAGCCGGGGCTTGCGTCCACACAAGCCTTACACCATGCTTTGAGCAAAAACCAACAGGCTTGAAACCTAAGGAGTAAGTAGTGCTTTAGGAGACCACCCCCTCCTGTGTAGGGGCGAAGTTGAAGAATGGTTGAACTAAAACGACCTGGGGTGGGTTTGGGTTGGCAAAAACCCACCCCTTCTGACAGTTCTTTATAGTATGTGGCTGCGGCCCCTCCGGAGGAGGGGATGTGGCGTTCGTTAGGACGAAGAATAAGAGAAACGAGGTGTAAAACCGGGGCTTTAAGGGTTTGTACACGCCTGCCAACCGGTAAGTCTTCAACTTCTTTTGGTCGGCGCACATATCTGGAAAAATATTTCTTTTAAAAACTTTGAAATATTAATCTTTATTTATTTCTTGTTATGCAGTAGAATAAAACCTTATTTGAAATGCAAACATCCTTATCAACTGACGCTGTTACAGCGGCTTTTAACCTTACAGATGAAAAGCTTTATGACGGCCAGGAGATCATGCAAATACTGAAGATCAGCATACGCACTTTGCAGTATTGGCGGTCAAAGGGTGTTATTCCTTATTACAAAGTCAGGAACAAGATCTACTACAGGCAAAAGGATGTAGAAGCCATGGTGCAGCAATGCAGGCTGCATAAAAAGTGATGGTGGAAATAAAAGTTTGGGCGGGGCTGCCGGCCTTACCCCGTTTTACTGACGCTACAGCACAATAACAAACAGGCTAACCTGCCTTGTTCTCCAGTACCGCTATCATGGCTTCCAGTTCGTTGATCAGTTCTGCATCGGTATCGAAGCCGCTGGTTTTAAATTGCAGCATCCCGTTTTTATCAATAATGTATTTTGTAGGAATACCATCGGGCTTGTAAGCAGTAAGTATTTTATAGGCTTCGGCACCGGGTTGCACAGGCTCGTCCATCAGCACTGTAAAAGGATATTTTCGTTTTTCGATAAAGCTTTTCACCCGCTGCAGCGGGTTTTTATCTTTTTCTTCCACAGCAATGAACAGGAAAGCTACTTCAGGGTGCTTTTGCACCACCAGCTGCATAGCGGGGAAAGAGGCAATACAGGGGCGGCACCAGGTAGCCCACAGGTCCAGCACTACTATCCTGCCTGCAAAGTCGGAAAGCTGTACCTCCTTGCCATTGATGTCTTTCAGGCTAAAGCCAGGGGCTGTTTGCTGCAGCATTTTTGTTTGCAGGTCTGCCGCCAATGCTGCCTGTACGTTTTTTTGCAGGCTGTCTAAATACTTACCTAAGTTTTGATCGGTGCCATGTTCGGCCAGGTAAATAGATTGCAGTTGTGCTGTCATTCCCTCATTTATTTTGCCCATCCGGGCTCTTTTTAAAAGCAATTGTTTGGCCTCTTCTCTTTTACCCGTTAGTGCCAATAGCTGTGCATACCGTTCTACCGAGGCCGGGAGCCCTTTTTCGGGGCCGTCGTCAAAGGCCATTTTTTGATACTTTAAAGCTTCATCATATTTTTTCAAAGCAAACAGCGATTGGGCATAGGCATCGTAATAAGGGTATTTGGCAAAACCAATAAAGCGGTCCCAGTCTTGCTTTGAAAAGCCTTTGGGTCTTGCTGTTGTATCGTCTTTAAAGGATTGGTACAGTACCAGCGTTTTCTTTGCAATGCGGTTGGCATATTGGGCATCCACATCATTGTTCAGCATTTGGGTGGCGGCCATATTCATAAAAGAAGTTCGGTTGAATTTGTTGCCGATAAGGCCAATGTATTTTTCAAATTGGGGGTAGTTGCGTTGCATGGCATAGTCTACCGCTATTGTTCCATACAGCACATCAAAGGTTTCGGCATCTTTTGTTTTGTCTAATTGGTATTGTTGAATGATGTTGTTCATCATCTTCACGGCTTTGCCTGCGTCTTTTTCCTGTGTAAGATGATGAAGAGCACTATCTAACCCGGTTTGCTCCTGCGCCTGCGTGCAAACGCCTGTTAATACCAAAACAGCAACAAGCAAAAACTTTGATTTCATAATGAAAAGGTTGAAGCGTAAAGGTATCGAATTGCCATAATTGTGCTAACCGGCAAGGACCTTTACAGTTGCAGCACCATCACGCCCATCATGCTTAGTCACCTTTTCTGCCAAACACTTCGTCTTTTCACTCCCACCATATTATATTTTTCTCTATTTTTATCCTCCAACTAATATCCCATGAAACTGAACCAGCTGCTGCTGTTGAGTACTCTCCTGCTTTTTTCCTTTATTTCTTTTGCCCAAAATAATTTTTCCATTGCCTTTAGAAGCGGCGCCGTGCGGCCGGAGGCCAATATCAGGCAAGGTTTTCTCGACTCTTTCAATAAAAGAAGCATGCGCACCAATAATAAATCTTTTGTGGTGCTGCAGTTCCATAAAATACCTACCGACGGCGAAAGAAAGGCCCTGCAGGCCAACGGCATAGAACTGCTGGATTATGTATCGGGCAACGCCTACACGGCCACGATCAAAGGCGATTTAAAGCCCGGCGGATTAGCACAGGCCCACGTAAGGTCGGTAGTTGAATTAAGTCCCCAACAGAAAATGAATCAGTTGTTAACGCAGGGCAAGGTTCCTTACTGGGCAGTAAAATCTATTGGCACTGTAGATGTGTGGGCCCGGTTTCCAAAAACATTCCTGGTGAACGAGGTGCTGGAGCAGCTACAGAAGCTGAATGTGGATGTACTTTCTTTGTCTTACCAATCGTATCGCATACTTCCGTTGCGCATAGCTACCAACCGCTTGCCGGAGTTGGCTGCCCTTCCCTTTATTGAATACGTGCAGCCTGCCCCGCCGCAAGCCCAGCCTTTAAACAGGAACAGCCGCATGGCTTCGAGAGCCAATGTATTGAACGCCAGTATTGCCAACGGTGGCAAGGGCTTAAATGGCGAAGGCGTA
>JBQCHB010000313.1:0-8583 GCA_051955075.1 Flavisolibacter sp. | reverse complement strand
TATAGGAAACAAGCGCATCTGATCGCCAAAACCAATCCTATCCGTGAACGTAAAAACCGTGGCGCCAACCTGGACCTTAAAAATTTCGGATTAAGCGATGCCGACCTGCAACAGAATTTTACTGCAGGACAATTCATTGGCCTGAACAATGCGTCTTTACAGCAGATCATTGACAAACTGCAGAAAATTTATTGTGGTCATGTTGGGGTGGAATATCAATACATCGTTGACGAAGAAAAACTGGAATGGCTGCAAAAAGAAATCGAAACCACACTTCAACAGCCTGTCCCTTTAGATCAAAAGAAGAGAATTTTAGACAAGCTGAACGAAGGTGTGATCTTCGAAAAATTCCTTCATACTAAATATGTTGGTCAAAAGCGTTTTTCTTTAGAAGGCGGCGAAACCACTATTGCGGCGTTAGACGCCATGCTTACAGTTGCTGCCGATAGCGGCGTGCAGGAAACGGTTATTGGCATGGCGCATCGTGGCAGGTTAAATGTACTGGCTAATATTTTAGGAAAAACCTACGAACAAATTTTTAGCGAGTTTGAAGGCACGGCCATTCCCGATCAAACAATGGGCAGCGGCGATGTAAAATATCATTTGGGTTTTAGCAGTGAAGTGGAAACGGCTAATGGTAAGAAAATGCACATGAAGCTAACGCCGAACCCTTCACACCTTGAAGCTGTTGACCCGGTTGTGTTGGGCTATTCCAGGGCAAAAGCCGATGTTTTATATAAGTCAGAATTCGATTCGGTTCTTCCCATTCTTATTCATGGTGACGCATCGGTAGCAGGGCAGGGTATTGTGTACGAGATTTTGCAGATGAGCAAATTGCAAGGTTATTACACCGGCGGCACCATACATTTTGTTATTAATAACCAGATTGGATTTACTACCGATTTTGATGATGCCAGGAGTTCTGATTATAGCACTTCCATTGCATCTACCATACAAGCTCCGGTATTGCATGTCAATGGCGACGATCCCGAAGCCGTAGTAAAATGTTCACAAATAGCAACCCGGTATAGGCAGGAATTTAATTCAGACATCTTTATTGATATGGTTTGTTACCGCCGTCATGGTCATAATGAAGGCGATGATCCAAAGTTTACACAACCACATTTGTATGCTTTAATTGACAAACACGCCAATCCCCGCGAAGAGTATGTGCAGTATTTATTAAAAGATGGTGAAGGCGATGCGCAGGACCTTGCAAAAAGCATGGAGAAGAAATTCTGGAGCGATTTGCAGGAGCGTTTAGACGAAGTAAAACAAAACCCACTTCCTTATAAATACCAGCAACCTGAATTGGACTGGAGAAGTTTGCGTAAAGCAACCAGTGAAGACTTTGACCAGTCGCCGGTAACTGCTATTAGCGAAGCTGCATTCAAAAAGTTGTTTGATGGCCTGATGAAATGGCCTGCAGACTTCAAGCCATTAAGAAAAGTAGAAAAGATTTTACAAGATAAGATCAAGCTTTTTGACAATGAACAAAAAATAGATTGGGCTACCGGTGAATTATTGGCTTATGGAAGTTTATTGGTAGAAGGTCATGATGTTCGCATGAGCGGGCAGGATGTAAAGCGGGGGACTTTCTCTCACCGCCACGCTACTATTTATGATGAAACGTCAAATAAAGAATACAACCGTTTAAATAGTTTCCAGGAAGATCAAGGTAAATTCAGAATTTATAATTCTTTATTGAGTGAATATGCTGTTTTAGGATTTGAATATGGGTATGCCATGGCCAGTCCTAATTCGCTGGTGTTGTGGGAAGCGCAGTTTGGCGATTTTGCCAACGGCGCACAAATTATCATTGACCAGTTTTTGGCTTCTACAGAAACCAAGTGGCAACGCATGAATGGCGTAGTCTTATTGCTGCCTCATGGTTATGAAGGGCAGGGGCCAGAGCACAGCAGTGCAAGGTTGGAGCGGTTTTTACAACTCTGTGCTGAATTGAACATGGTGATCACCAACATCACCACATCGGCTAATTTATTCCATGCCCTGCGCCGGCAATTGGCGTGGCCTTTCCGTAAGCCTTTGGTGAATTTTGCGCCTAAAGCCAACTTGCGTCATGCCGGAACATATTCACCAATGACCGAATTTATCTCAGGCGGTTTTAAAGAAGTAATTGAGGATGTTACCGTAAAAGATGCAGGACAAATTAAAAAAGTGTTGTTCTGTTCGGGCAAAGTATATTATGATCTGGCAGAGCGGCAGGCAAAGGACAACAGAACAGACGTTGCTATTGTACGGCTCGAGCAAATCTATCCTTTGCCCTTAAATCAATTGGAAGCTTTGTATAAAAAATATAATAAGGCCACGTGGTTTTGGGTGCAGGAAGAGCCGCTGAATATGGGCGCCGCTTCTTTCTTGCAAATGAATTTGAAAAGCATTAATTATGGCATCATTAGCCGACAGCCGAGTGCTGCCACGGCCAGCGGTTACAGCAAGGTACATGCACAGGAACAAAATGAAATTGTGGAAACAGCGTTTAGTATTTAGTTCATGGTTGATGGTTGACAGTTGCTAGCCGAAAGTTAATTGAGAAGCATATATGAACTATGAGCTATGAACCATGAACTTGTTGATAGCATTACAAAAGCCGGTAATAAAAATTAAAATCGTAAATCTGAAATCGGATGATTGATATTAAAGTACCAACAGTAGGAGAAAGTATTAACGAAGTAACCCTGGTGAAATGGTTAAAGAATGATGGGGATTACGTGGAGCGTGATGAAGTGATTGCAGAACTGGAAAGTGAAAAAGCTACGTTTGAAGTGAATGCCGAAAAAGCCGGCGTTTTAAAAACTGTTGGTAAGGAAGGTGATACATTAAATATTGGTGATGTGCTGGCGCAAATTGATGAAACAGCCGCAAAGCCAGAAGGAAAGGCACCAGAAACAAGCGGGAAGGGACAGGAAACGCAAAGTGCAAAACCTGCGGAAACAGCAAAGAAAGAAGAGCCGAAACATGAATCACATACTGCGGTAATTCCTCCTTCTGATATGAAAGCAACGCCTGTTGCTTCAGCCATTATTGCTGATAAAAAAGTTGATCCTAAAACGATTCAGCCGAGTGGTTATAATGGAAAAATTTTGAAAGATGATGTGTTGAGTGCTCTGGAAAATCCAGGGCGCAGGCCGGGTGCGCAAGCCTTTAGCCGCGATGAAAAGAAAGAAAAAATGAGCAACCTGCGGAAAACGGTTAGCCGCAGGTTAGTGGAAGCAAAAAATACTACCGCAATGCTCACCACTTTTAACGAAGTGGACATGAGCAAGATCATGGCGCTGCGTACACAATTCAAAGACAAGTTTAAAGAAAAGCACAGTGTGGGTTTGGGCTTCATGAGCTTTTTTACCAAAGCTGTTTGTTATGCCTTGCAGGAATGGCCTGCCGTGAATGCCTACATTGATGGAGATTCTATCATCTACCATAACTACTGCGATATTTCCATTGCCGTATCTGCACCAAAAGGTTTGGTGGTACCTGTTATCCGCAATGCCGAAAGCTTAAGTATGGCCGAGATTGAAAAGAAAGTGGTAGAACTGGCAACAAAAGCCCGTGATAATAAACTGAGCATGGAAGAAATGCAGGGCGGCACCTTTACCATTACCAATGGCGGTGTGTTTGGCTCGTTAATGTCAACACCCATTATCAATATTCCCCAATCAGCTATTTTGGGTATGCACAAAATTGAAGAAAGAGCCGTGGTGATAGACAAGCAAATTGTAATTCGCCCGATGATGTACCTGGCACTAAGCTATGACCACAGGATCATTGACGGAAGAGAATCAGTTTCCTTCCTGGTTCGTGTAAAGGAATTGCTGGAGAATCCTGAGCTATTATTGTTTGGGAAAGACCCGGTAAAAACATTGTTGGAATTGTAATTGCCAACTAAAAACATCTATAAGCGGCTGCTCTCATTTGGGCAGCCATTTTTATTTTCAGAAGTTTGCACCAATGCGTTCTCATTCTTATATCAACTCGGCCAAAAGCATTTTAGAGCAATATGATGGCAACATTCCTTTCGCCATCTGGCTGAAGCATTTTTTTAAAGCGCATAAAAAATATGGTTCGAAAGACCGCAGGGAAATAGCAGCACTATGCTATGGCTTTTACAGATTGGGTGCTGCCTTCGAAAATTATCCGGTTGAAGAAAGAATTTTATTGGCTGTATTTCTTAGTTCACAAGAAAAAAGCTTTGTGTTACAGGAATTGAAACCTGAATGGAACAAAAACATTGAAATTCCGATTGAGGAGAAGTTCGGCTTGCTACAAGAACAGAAAAAATTATTTCAATTTTTCCCATTTCCAGAAGAACTGAGTGAAGCCATCAATAAAGAACAATTCGATCGATCTTTTTTGCAACAACCTCTTTTGTACCTGCGTATTCGTCCCGGCAAAAAAAAGACAGTAAGCAGCAAGCTTGAAAATGCTGCTATTGCATTTAATTTTATTGGAGATGACTGCATAGCACTTGCTAACAGCAGTAAGATTGATGAAGTAATTGAGCTGAACAAAGAAGCTGTTGTGCAAGACTACAATTCACAAAGAACAGGAGAACTTTTTCAAAGCGTCAAACATCAAACATCAAACATCAAACTTTCGGTTTGGGATTGCTGCGCTGCCAGCGGTGGAAAATCTATTCTTGCTTATGATATTCTTCCCAATATTTTGCTCACTGTTTCAGATGTGAGAGAATCTATTCTGCGAAATTTAAAGAAACGTTTTGAGCAGGCTGGCATAATCAACTATAAAAGCTTTGTGGCCGATCTTTCGGCCCACTCACCACTCATTACTCATCACTCATCTTTCGGTTTTATTATTTTTGATGCACCCTGCAGCGGCTCGGGTACATGGAGCCGCACACCGGAACAATTGCATTTTTTTAAAAAAGAAAAAATAGATCACTATGCACAATTGCAGAAAAAGATCGCTGTTAATGCGGCTCAGCATTTAAAAGAAAAAGGTTATCTCATTTACATCACCTGCTCTGTCTTTAAAAAAGAGAATGAAGAAGTGGTTGGGTTTATTCAAAAAAACACAAGACTTCAATTGGTGACTGCACAATATTTTAAAGGCTACAATGAGAAAGCTGATACTTTGTTCGCGGCGTTATTTGTATTATAACCTGATCAATTCTTTTGTTTCCACCAGCTTTTTATTATCGTAAACACTGACATAATACTTCCCCTTGCTTAGTCTAAAAACAGGGATATCAAAAAAAGCAATGCCTGCTGCTTTTGATTTTTTTAGGTCAATAATAGTTTGTCCAAGTGAATTAAAAACTTTTATAACTAAGTTTTGCGATGGAGCTTGTGTGATCACTTTAATAGCAAGTGAGCCTTGCGATGGGTTGGGTAACAAGCTAATGCCATTGGCCCCGGAAAGACAAGAAGTATTTAAAGTTGTAAAGGCTGTATCTATATAATCAGCAGCAAAGCCTGTTACTGACGTATCAATCACCTGCCGAATGCGATAAGCAATTTCTCCTGCAGAAACATCGGTAAGGTCATCATCGAAACTATAAGATTGGGAACTGAAAATATTACCGGTTGCCGTTACTTCACCCACTTTATTAAAAGCTGTTTGCCCTGTTTTTCTTTCAATCTCATATTTCATTGTATGCAGGTCTTTACTCGTCCATGTAACCGTGGCTTTGCAATTATTGGTGGATGCATTAGAAGAAGCAAGTTCCTTCAACAACAGCATGGTTGCTTTTTTTACATCGGGTATGCCATAACCAATGCTGTCGTTTGGATTGGTGGCACGGTTACCCGACCGTCGCAGCGCATCAATAATCTTCATGTTATTAAAATCAGGAAATCCCTGCCATAAACAGGTGGCAAGTCCTGCCATATTTGGACAAGCAAAGGATGTTCCATTGCCTGCGCCAATGTTATTATTTGGTAATTGAATAACGGTGCTTACGCCTACCGAAGCTATGTCTGGCTTTACCTGTCCATCGGAAGATGGGCCACGACTGCTAAAGTTTGCCGCTACGCCGGCACTATTTACGGCGCCAACTGTTAGCACACTATCGCCATCGGCAGGCGTTACAATTTTGCCCCAGGCCGATGCACCTTCGTTGCCTGCCGCATTTACTACCAGAATTCCTTTTTTTGCGGCAAGGTCAGCGCCAATAGCAGCTATGGTGGTATTGCCATTCATGTCGGCATAGCTGTGATTGAAAGCAGGATTGTCAAACAAATTATAACCGAGAGAAGAAGAAATAACATCGCCGCCTGCACTGTCTATTCTTTCTGCACCACAAACCCAGTTGTGTTCTTCAATTGGATATTCGGAAGAAGCATCTTCTGTTCTGAATAAATAAAAATTTGCCTTTGGCGCTGTGCCTACAAACTGCCCCGGAATATTGGCGGCCATGGTAGAAAAACATTCCATACCGTGTGCATGGTCTTCGTTTAAGCTACCGTCATGTGCTACAAAATCATAAATGCCTAAAATTTGTCCATTTGTTCTTACGCTGTCAAAGGCTTTTAGGGTGAGATAATTTTGAAAACCTGCGTCCAGCATCCCGATGATCATGCCTTTTCCATTCAAACCAATATTGTGTAAAAATTCTCCGTTATGAATATGTATTTGTGCAAAAGCAGATCCATAATTAAAAAGATCTGACACACCTTTTTCCCGGTAAGAAGCATGCGATAGCTGGTGCGTTTCTTTTCCAAGTTTGCTGTTCTTCACTTCTGCTATCCTCGCAGCAATGGCAGATGATGATTGTACAAAAGGAAAGTTATTGATCTTATTTAAAGCAGCAGCATCTGTAGTTAGGATAGTTACGGTGTTCAACCATTTCGAAACATTTAAAATAGTTACGGCACCAGAGGAGCGGAGACTGTCAATATAGCGTGGCGTTACCGGCAGATCAGTGCTGTCAATAGCAATGTTATATCTTGTTCTTCTTTCAATGGCTTTTACTGATAAATATGCTGATGGGTTAGAAAGTGTATAAGGAGTGCCTGCCTTGTTTTTAAATCTTATAATGTATCTTGATTGTGTGCTGCCCATCTGTGTTATTGATAACAATACCAATAAACACACTGCCATTTTTTTCATACGCTAATTATGATCTATCATAGAACGCTTTACGCCGAAACCTGTTGTGGATGGCGTTCCGCCTAAGTTTTGCTGGTATTCCCAAATGGTTAACTCCTGGTAAACCAAACCAATGCCTTTTGCATATTTGTCAACTGCGTAGGTAACTGATGCATAAGGAGTGTTGGCCGTAATAGGCAGATTACTTGATTCATCTACCCTTGTAACAACGGTAACATCGTTGATTACATTTCCATTCAGTTCAATATTGTCATTTAAGCTGTTGTATTTAAAATCCCAATCATTGAAATTGCTTTGGCTAAAAGAGTAAATGGATTTATACGGTTCGGTGGGAAGATATAAATTCCCTTTCCAGGTTATATCCTGCCTTACCGGTGTTGTTAAGGCCACTACTTTCAAATTGTCTTCAGTTACTTCAACGGTTGAATTGGTAGGTGTTATAAAATAAGTGCCTGCTGTAACCCACGATTCCAACCCTGCTGTGTCCCTGATAAACCGGAAAACCCTGTAAGAAGGCCGTCCCAAATTATCGGTGATCTGAGCATCCACAATATCTTTTTCCATATAGGAATGGATTTCTGTAACACTGTTATGCTGTGTAAATACAGTTGAGTCGAGGCGATAAGTAATGTATTTGCCTACCTGTAGCGGAAGCAGCTCTGTCAGTCTCTCTGTTTGGTAGTCTTGGCCATCAATCGTTTCAGTTTCTTTTTTGCAGCTAAAAAGAAATAAGCTGAGGAAGATTATATTAAAGCTGTTAAGAAGTTTTGCTCTCATAAGTTATCAGGATTCATAGTTTACAATCCGCCACCGGCGGCACATTGGGCTTAAAACTAATTAAAAACTACCGAGTTCGCAAGAGAAGGGGAAAGATGATAGTTGACGAGTAGCGTATGGTAGTTGAAACCCTGCTATCGCCGGTTAATTTATTTTGCTTTTCTATCAGATGCGTTGAATAACACCACCGCCAATGACATCATCACCTTCGTAAAATACGGCACTTTGGCCGGGAGCAATGCCTTTGGCTTTTTCATAAAAACGAACAAAAACGTCGTGGCCTGCAGGACTAATAACAGATAAGCCACCTTTATCCTTGTAGCGGATCTTTGTAGTTACTTCCATGGCATCGGCCAATCCATCATATTTGATCCAATTTATTTTGGTCACCCGCATGTCTTCTTTTTCCAAATCTTCTTCATCACCCAATACCACGGTATTGGTATCGGGATCAATGGCAGTAACATAAGCCGGCTTGCCCAAAGCGATGTCCAAACCCTTACGTTGCCCAATTGTATAGAAAGGATAACCTTTATGTTGTCCTAAAACAGTTCCATTTTTGTCAACGAATAAGCCGCCGGAAACTTTTTCTTCCAGTCCTTCTACTTTGCGTTTTAAAAATCCGCGGTAATCATTATCGGGCACGAAACAAATTTCATAACTCTCGCTTTTTTTGGCCAGTTCTGGATAGCCAAAATCATGCGCCATCTGGCGAAT
>JBQCHB010000312.1:0-8144 GCA_051955075.1 Flavisolibacter sp. | reverse complement strand
GTTGCCTGTATATTTTTTCTTATTACCAAAACGGCCGCAGGAGAACAACGAAAGACAGGCCGCTAAGAAGAATATTTTTTTCATCTTGATACTCTATATTTTTTGTTACCGGAAAGACAGAAAGAAAATAAGGATAATTTATGCCTTACTTTCTTTTCGTCTTCCCGGCTTTGATTAAAAGTTATACTTCAAATTGATACCGCCAAAATAAACGGCTTTCAAAGGCGCCGGCAAATAAGCATCCGGAATCTGGTTCACAAAAATCATATTGTAATATTGTGTGCCGGTAATGTTATTGGCTCCAAAAAATGCATCTATATCAAAGTGATTGGAAAGGCTGCGGCGCAGGCCCAGCTTTGCGTTCAGCAAACCGAAATGTTTTGCTTTAACTGCTTCGTCATTATCAGAAGTAAGATAAACATCGCCTCTGTAAGTATAATAAGCATTAGCATAAATACCCGGCAAAGTATTTACGTCAACACCGGCATTAAAACTAACCGGAGGAATACCGGCCACTTTTTTACCATCGTAATTTTTGTTTGCGAATACATAGTCGTCATAAGTGAAATCTGAATAGGTGAAGTTAGCAAACGGCCGAACCAAACTAACAAAGCTTTTCGATGATTCGTAAGCTGTGTATTTTACTAAAGCTTCAACGCCTTTATTATCCTGCTTGCCACTATTGGCAACATAACTATATAACGTGGTGTTTCCCTGAGTTACTGGCACAGCAGTCATTTTATTCGAAAATAAAATATCAAATACTGCCAATTGATAACTCAACCTGTTATTCAGCAGGGAACCTTTTGTACCCATTTCAAATTGATTTCCAATTTCCGGTTTTAGGCCAGTGTTCACTTCATTGGTGAAGGGTATAAAGAAAATAGAGCTGACTGGCGCTTTATATCCCTTGCTGTAAGAAGCATACACGGAAACCTGTTTGTTGAAAACCTTGTTGATGGCAACATGTGGAGAAAGCATGTCATTGTAAGAAACGTTGTAAAATGTTCTCTTATCGGGCTTGTTGGGATCATACAACTTATCATTTAGTTCGATATTCATATTACTATAGCCAATACCGGCTGTAATGGAAAAATTCTGTGGCAATGATAAATTCCATTCGGTAAATAATGATGTAGTTGCCGTGGTTGTTGCCTGGTTGCTTTTAATGGCTTCAATAATAAAATAGCCATTGGGATCATTTGGATTAGCAACCATATTATAACCGACGATCTGTGCATATTGCTTTTGTGTTTCTACACCCGTAATGCCGCTTAAATTGATACCGTTACCCAAAGAAAATTTTGTATCAAAGGTTGAACGCAATCCGAAGTTGAAAGGATTTTTATCCGTCCAGCCGGCAGCGGAGCTTGAGTTGTTGGTTGCGCCGGATCCAAACACGGTTGTCGTGTTGGAAATGTGGTCATTAAAATTAAATGTGTGTCCCAAGCCACCACGGAAGCTAACAATGTTCGAATGTGCATTGCGCTGGATGTAGCGTGTATTGCCTGAATAATCTTTATTGGCATATTGATCCAGTGTCAATTCTCCGCCTCTCGCATCATAGCTATTGCTATACCCAAAATAAGTGGTGATAGATTGTTTGTTATTGATTTGAAAATCACCGGCAAGGTTTACAAAGCGTTTTGTCGATGCATTGTGTGCCATGCTGCCGTCCGATTTTTGATAACCATAATTCGCCAGTAAAGAAGAACGTTCACCGCCTATTTCAAAATGCGTGGTGTATCGTTGTAATCCATAATTGCCAATCAGTACATCCTGACCTACCGAAGTTTTTCCTTTTTCCGGCTTGATGGTTTTTAAATTGACCACGCCTGCAATGGCTAGTCCATACAAAGTGCCTGCTGGACCTTTCACCACTTCCACATTCCCTATTGAACCAAAATCAATATCATCCATCACTGTAATACCTTCCGCATCTGTAATGGGAATGCCGTTCAAATAAACTTTAGTTCCCTGGACATCAAAATTGCTGCTGATGCCGCGGGTTCCGTTAATACCGTTGCCATATCCACGAATATTAAATTGCTGTCCTGATGAAACGCCTCTCCTCTGCATAATTACGCCAGGCACATTGACATTAATGGCATCGTCTAAAAATAATCCTGTGCCACGTTTTAATTCTCTTTCATTCAATTTGGTAATGGAAGAAGGTTGATATAAAATAGATTTGTTTTGAGCCGAAGTGGCTGTGATCTCTACCTCATTCAAACTGCGACTAACCGGAACGAGGGCCACCAGCAATTCTTCATTACAGTTCCTTATTGTTTGTTGTTCTGTTTCATATCCTATAGATGATACACTGATCTTCGTTTTGCCCTCGCAGTCTATTGAAAAAACACCGTCCTTATCTGTTGATGTTTGACTTCTACCCGAAACGCTTATGGTTGCTCCGGCAATAGGGTTATTGCTGGCTGCATCAATTACTTTTCCTTTTATAGTTGTTTGCGCATGTGCCATTGCAAAAGAGCAGGCGCATGCCAAGGCCATTAAAATTTGCTTCATGAAATATTAAATTGATTAGAAAAATACTTGCTGATGAAATTGTAAAAATCAGCAGGCAATGGGTGGCCGTTCGGGAACGCTGCACTGCATACGTGGTAAATAGAATCTATAATTGAAGAATACGGGTTGCTCCGTTTTTTGAGGTTTCAGAACAGTAATGTTTTGTGAAGGAAGAAAAGGCGCCGTAATTAATTTTATCAAAGAAGTCTTGGCAGAGGAACCTGAATTGTCGGGTGTAATTTTTTGATAGGCTTCTAAAAGTGCCTTTTCTTTTTTATCCGGAATGCAGCGAATGATCAGTTGATCGCCCTGCTGATGCTTTTTAATCACATCATACATCTCGTTATTAAAACGAAATTCATGATCCTCTTCCCATTTAATTTTTTTTGCATCATCGGCGTTGAAAGAAAATTCTACCACGTTTTCATCGGCATAATTGCGCAATTTCTCTTTCATCTCAGCCTTGATCTCGCCTAACTGCAGCCGGAAAACAAAATGGTACCCGACGATGGTAAAAAATAAACAGGCAAATAAAATAACCGCGGCAATTTTCTTCACAGTTGATAGAATGGCCTGCTAAGTTACGCAAGTGAATGAATTATTGGTTTTGTAGTTTTTGTGTGTATATAAAAGAAATAAGTTAGAAGCCTGAGTACAACATCAATCTTCTTTTCTTAATTCTGTCAGCTTAGGCCTTAATCTTGCTTTTGATTTATTAAAAACATTCCGGCCTTTATCTATACCTCTTCGTTTTTCTTTCTGTTCTTCAATAGGCAAATGGATAAAGTCCTGGCATTCTTTGCTACAGCAGCCATCATATTTCTTTTTGCAGTCATCGCATTGAATAAAAAGCAAATGGCAGGCTTCATTGGCGCAATTCACATGCGTATCGGCAGGTTTACCGCACTGGTGGCATTTGGCAATAATTTCTTCGGTGATCCGCTCCCCCAGCCTGTTGTCGAATACAAAATTTTTACCGCGGAATTTTAAAGGCAGATCTTTTTCCTTAGCCTGGTTGGTATAATTGATGATGCCGCCTTCTAAATGAAAAACATTTTTAAATCCCCGGTGCAGCATATAGGCGCTGGCCTTTTCGCAACGAATACCGCCTGTGCAATACATGATAATATTCTTATCCTTTGCATCTTTAAGCATATCGGCAGCCATCGGTAGCTGTTCGCGAAATGTATCGGAAGGAACTTCAATTGCAGTTTCAAAATGCCCTACTTCGTATTCGTAGTGATTGCGCATATCCACCACAATGGTGTCCGGATCTTCGGTTAGTTGATTGAACTGCTCCGCATTAACATACCTGCCCTTGTTGCACATATCAAACGAAGGATCGTTAATACCATCAGCAACAATTTTTTCACGCACCTTTATTTTCAACACCCAAAACGATTTACTATCATCATCTACTGCAATGTTCAGCCGGATGCCATTTAATGGCCCGATCGAATAGAGATAAGTTTTCAGTGCTTCTAAATTGCTGTCAGGCACACTGATCTGCGCATTGATGCCTTCATGCGCCACGTAAATGCGGCCAAACACTTTTAACACGTCCAGGTTTTTATACAAGGTGTCGCGAAAAACCTGTGGTTCATCAATGTGAAAATAATGATAGAAAGAGATGGTAGTGCGGTGCTCTTTTTCTTCGAGCATGCGTTGTTTAAGCTCCGCCTGGGAGATACGATTATGCAATACTGCCATAGTTGAAATTTTAAGGACACACGCCGGGTGAACAAAATTTCTTAAACAATCAATTTAAGGAGCCGCAAAAATACAATTTCCCAACGCAATAAACTGTGAAATCGTAAGTGAAGTAGCAAGTGGAAAGTAGTTAAATAGTGAGTGGAAATTCTTCTTACAATCATCTCTTTCAGTAATCACCACTCACTATTCACCATCAGATCGTTCCTGTCAAATAAAGGATCAATCCGACAATAGCCACGATCAATGCTGCAATTGGATAATAGAATACCAAGACGAGGGCTAATATTCCCAACAAAATGTATAGAACCAACTGGCGATCCGAAGGTCTTCTGCTGAACATAGATTTTATCTTCAGCTTAAAGGCCGTCCACAAAAATTTTCGTTTCAGTTTGCGAAATTCTTTCTTGCTTTTTTTAGCTGCATAAACCGAAAGTACCAGCATGCTTAACAGAGAAGCTGCTGCTGCATTATTAAAGTTATTGGCAGCGGGTTGTTCCTGCGGTGTGTTAACAACAGGCTGAACGGTTGTGGAAGTAAATGCCATAATAATCGTTGGTTTTTTGAATTGCCCGAAATTAGGCAATCAAATGTATGGAACGTATGGGTACACACGAAAATATTTATTCACCTTGATGGGAGTAATTCATCAGCGGCTAATCTTTTTTGCAGGATGCAGCGAACTGCCGGCCATGCCAGCAAAGCCGCCTACCAATGCGCCAATGAAAGCTGTTACTAAAATCATCAATACCGATGACCCGCCCAGCGGAAACAATTGCGCCACTTTGTGTGAAAGAATGCTTTCATTTTCTGTATCAATCCAAAGAGAAAGCAAGCCCCATAAAGTAAAAATGCCAAGAAAGCCTGATAAAAATCCTTTGCCAATGTTTTGTACAAGCAGCAAGGCCACTAAAAAAGATACAATGGCAATACTCCACCAGGGCAAAAACATGCCTGCAACAAAAGATAAAACTGCAGTTAATAAAATGGCCAATAAAAATTTCATATATCAGTAGTTATATTTTTTCAATCAAAGATGTTTGGTAACCACACTAATTTAATCCCGATAGCTATCGGGACCAATTACACGAATTAATTGGGGAAATATTAGTTATTTAATTCGCAGAATTTTGTAATAAACATTTCACCAAAAAACAAAATAGCATAACACTAGAAATTAGTGAATGAAAGTTTACCTATTATTCTTTTATCATTTGCTTCGCTTTCTTTCATCATCCACAACGTATAATATTTTCCCGCAGCCCAGTCGCTTACAAAATTGTCGTAAAATTTACTTCCAGGATTTCCGCTTTGCCCACCCGGATAAATACCATAAGCTTCGGTTTCATTGGTCAGTTGAACAATCATGCGCCAGCTTGGGCCATGATCATGCGTAATAGCGTTCACAGTATTGTTCCAGCCACCTACGTGTAAACCTGTTCGGGCAAAAGGAAGAACAGCTGTTTTTAATAAATGGTAAATAGAAGAATTTTTATGCTTCCACCACAACAAACCGTCTTTTGCTTCTTCATCCGTTAACGCTTTCGCGGCTACTTTAAAAGCCAGTGTAACCTGGTGATCGATCGTTTCAACCATCGAAGTATTTACATTATCAACAAATTGAAAGGCCGAATCCTTTAATAAAGCTTCTATCAACGTTTGTTCATCTGGTCTTTCAAAAGCGCCTTTTACTTTTAAGAACTCATCATCCCAGATCACATTCTTCAAACTGTCCATCCATGCCTGGTAAATAGTAGCGGCCTTTGAATCGGGCCTTACATAAAAATCCCAGCTTTTCACTTCCTGCAGATAATACCTTTCTTTCTCACTCAAAGAAGTTTCATCAACATTTTTTAAAAGAAAAGGAACAAAATCTGCAGCATTGGGACTGTAATAATCTGTTTGCAATTGTTTCATATCGTCAACCGTAATTTGCTGCATTTGCTGCAAACGATTGCTGATCCTGATGCCTCGTGCCGAAATATAATTGCCCGGGATAAAATAGGGATAAGCAGAATCAACCGGACGTTGATTGGCACTTTCTATGAAGCCTTCCGGAGGATTGATAATATGCGGATTTTCATTTTGAGGAATGTAACCTTGCCAGCTGTAACTGCTATCTTCTCCGGGCATTAGGTATAAACCTTGTTCTTGCCAGCGTGCCGGAAATTTCGCTTGTTGCCAAATGGCTATGTCACCACTTTTGGAAGCAAATAACATGTTTTGCCCGGGGCAATTAAAATCTTTTATGGCAGCAAGATAGTCGTCATAATTTTTTGCACGATCCAGCTTAAACCACATGGCGCCTTCGTTGGAAGGATCATGCGCCGACCAGCGAACCGCAATGGCTGTGTTATTGGTAGAATCAACCGTGAAACTCTGGTCATACATCACGGGGCCAAAACTTGTATAAGCAACCGTATCGTACAAAGTTGCTGCGCCGCAAATTTTTATTTCTTCTATGCGAAGGTCTGTCGGCTCCCATTTTCCATTGAACCAATACTCTTTTTTTGAATCGTCTTTGAAACGGATCTGGTAGTAATCTTTTACGTCACGCATTGCATTGGTAAATCCAAAAGCTATATTGTCATTAAATCCAATGATGACACTTGGCGAACCAGGAAAACTGGCGCCGTACACGTTCATAGTTGGTGTACTTAATTGCATTTCATACCAAATGGAAGGCAGTGTTAAACCCAAATGCGGATCGTTGCACAAGATGGGTGCACCGCTTTTGGTTTTGCTGCCACTCACCGCCCAATTGTTACTGCCGTTGTGTGGGTTGGGTTTGTTCACTTCCCGAACATTTAATGTAGTATCATTTCCAAAATATAACGAATCGGCTGTTGCAGGTTTTACAGGAACAATGCCCGGAGCATCAAATGCAGTTCCTTTTGGAATAATGGGATGAGAAGAATCAGAAACCTCGGGATATAATAGTTTCATTTCTTTCAGGCTGAAAACAGATTTTTCATTGGTAAATTCCAAATCCCTGTCGTAACCAGCTAAATCCTTGCTCATCATTTTTAAGAATAAGGCACATTTTAAATTGCTCCATTGCTCGGGTTTATAACCAAGCAATTTATACTCCACCGGCAGTTTGCTTTCAGAAAGTGAATTAATATAAGCATTTACACCATGGGTGTAAGCGTCAAAATATTGTTTGGATTGTTCATCTGCATCAATTACCCGCAGGGCATTTTCGGCAGCATATACCATTCCCAATCTTCTTTGTTCCCGGTCGTAGCGGATAAACCGCGGATCATTGCCCAGGAACTCACTTACCCGTCCCGCCGCTGCAATGGTTTGAAACTCCATTTGCCACAAACGATATTTAGCATGCAAATAACCCTGAATGAAATAAACATCTTCTTCATTTTGTGCAAACACATGCGGCACCAGGCGGTCATCTAAATACACATTTGCTTTTCCTTTCAATCCCTTAAAGGAAATTTCTTCATTCATATTGGCATCCGTAGGTTCGGCGTTCTGCCAAAAGCCTTGTTGCGGACTTAAAAATTTTCCGAGTGCAGGAATGCTGCCCCATTTTTTATTAAGAGCAAAAATCAAAGCCAGCGTAATAACAATGCCGACGATAAAAGGTATGATGCGCATAAGCAGAAACGCCTCCATCTTCTATAGGGTGTTTAAACACTTCGATAGTTGAAGAAGGTTGTGATTTTAAGTGTTGATTAAAGAACTAAACCCTGAAGTGTGCGACGCAACAAAAGCTTTATAGATATTCTTTAGTTTGTAACACAAATAGTTTGATCAAAATTTAAACTGTAAGATAATAAAGGAAAAACTGAAAACTGCAATTCTATCATCTGTCATCTCTTAACTTCTCTCAGTCATTCTTCCCTCCCAGCATGGGCACAAAGCTGAAACGATCGTACACTTCTTCTTTT
>JBQCHB010000311.1:0-3747 GCA_051955075.1 Flavisolibacter sp. | reverse complement strand
ATTCCATGAAAAACTAAAAATCCCATCCTCATCATCTACTTTATCGGCAAACCACTCCTGCAGCCCAGAAGACGTGGCTAAAAATTCGTAAAGAATGGTTGGCGAACATCTCACAGGATATTCCAAAGTGTAAAGTTGTTTTTTGCTCATCTTAGTTCATTAATACTTTCAATGGCTGCAATAATAGAAAAATAATCAATCCCGAAATTTTTTTTTCATCTTATTTTAAGCTTATTCTGGCTAAGATTTTACCGATTTCAAAAAAAAGTTAAAAAAAATTTTTTTTCACATAAACCTTTTTGCTAATTTGGATGAATGTTTGGCAAATTGCCAGACCTGAAGACCAGAACTGTGATGGATATTTTGGGATAAAATCCAAAACTAACTTAAAACCTAAATCTTGAAAATAACCATCTAAAAAACCAATCCTATGAGTATGCGTCAACTCAAGATCACGAAGAGTATAACTAATCGTGAATCTCAAAGTCTGGAGAAGTATCTCCAGGAAATCGGCAAAGTAGAACTTATATCTCCCGAAGAAGAAGTTCGCTTGGCAAGGCTTATCAAACAAGGCGATCAAAGATCTCTCGATCGTTTAACCAAAGCCAATCTTCGTTTCGTAGTTTCTGTTGCAAAACAGTATCAAAACCAGGGTCTTTCTCTGCCCGACCTCATCAATGAAGGAAACTTAGGCTTGATCAAGGCCGCTCAGCGTTTTGATGAGACAAAAGGTTTCAAATTCATTTCTTATGCTGTATGGTGGATTCGTCAGTCCATTTTACAGGCATTGGCCGAGCAGGCAAGGATCGTTCGCTTGCCGCTGAACAAAGTGGGCCTTACCAACCGTATTCAAAAAGCTTTTTCTCAGCTGGAACAAGAGTTTGAAAGAGAGCCTTCGGCAGAAGAACTGGCCGATTTGTTGAATATGGAATTGGAAGAAATCACTTCCTCTCTCGGCATCAATGCACGCCATATCAGTGTTGACACGCCTTTATCGGAAGGCGAAGAAAGCACTTTACTGGACGTATTGGAAAATACCAATGCGGAAAAAACTGATGCTGAACTGGATCACCGCCAGTCATTAAAAACAGAAATTGACCGTTCGCTTCAAACGCTTACCGAAAGGCAAAAAGAAGTGATCTGCTATTTCTTTGGTATTGGTGTTGACCATCCGCTGAGCCTTGAAGACATCGGCGAAAAATTCAATCTTACACGGGAAAGGGTTCGCCAGATCAAAGACAAAGCCATCACCAAATTAAGATCAACACAAAAATGTAACTTGTTACGTAGTTATTTAGGCGCATAAGCATTTCCATCCATCATCCTTGTTATCTTTGCGCATAATTTTTTTAGAGTGAACTTAGGTTCACTCTTTATTTTTTAAGAAGTAAAAGAATCTGTGATTTATGTTTGAATCATTACAGGACCGGCTGGAAGGTGCCTTTAAAAACCTAAAGGGCGAAGGCCGTATTACCGAGTTAAATATTGCCGCTACAGTAAAAGAAATCCGTCGTGCATTAGTAGATGCTGATGTAAACTATAAAATAGCTAAAGATTTTACCGACACTGTAAAAGATAAAGCCCTTGGTGAAAAGGTGCTTACAGCTATTAGCCCCAGCCAGTTGATGGTGAAAATTGTCAAGGATGAATTGGTGCATTTAATGGGCGATGAGGCGGCCGACTTTAACGCAAAAGGTACGCCTGCTGTCATTTTAATTGCCGGCTTGCAAGGTAGCGGTAAACCCACCTTCAGCGGAAAGCTGGCCAATTACCTGAAAAAACAAAAGAAACTCTCTCCTATTCTTGTAGCAGCCGATGTTTACCGTCCGGCGGCCATGGAACAGTTACGGGTTTTAGGTGAACAGATAGGTGTGGATGTTCATTTGGAGCTGGAGAATAAAAACCCGGTTGAAATTGCTCAAAATGCTATTCGCGAAGCCCGGAGCAAAAATAAAAATGTTGTCATTATTGACACGGCAGGCCGCCTGGCCATTGACGAGGCCATGATGACCGAAGTTGCTAACATTAAATCTGCCGTCAATCCACAAGAAATTTTGTTTGTGGTGGATAGCATGACCGGCCAGGATGCTGTAAATACAGCCAAAGCCTTCAACGACCGTCTTGATTTTAGTGGCGTTGTGTTGACTAAGCTGGATGGCGATACCCGTGGTGGTGCGGCACTTTCCATTAAATACACGGTCAACAAACCCATCAAGTTTGTAAGCAGTGGCGAAAAAATGGATACGCTGGATGTGTTTTATCCCGAACGTATGGCACAGCGTATTCTGGGCATGGGTGATATTACTACCCTTGTAGAGAAGGCCCAGGCACAATTTGACGAAGAGCAGGCCCGCAAGCTGGAAAAAAAGATCCGCAAGAACCAATTCGACTTTTCTGATTTCAAGCAGCAATTGGAACAGATCAAGCGGATGGGCAATATTAAAGACCTGATGGCTATGATTCCCGGCGTAGGCAAAGCCATAAAAGATATTGACATCAGCGATGATGCTTTTAAAGGCATAGAAGCCATCATCAATTCAATGACGCTGGAAGAAAGAGCCAATCCGGACCTGATTGACGGCAGCCGCCGCAAGCGTATAGCCAAAGGCAGCGGAAAAGATATTACCGAGGTAAACGCCTTTATGAAGCAGTTTGAGCAAATGCGGGAAATGATGAAAATGATGAATAAGATGCCAATGGGAAGAATGATGCCTGGAATGAAAAGGTAATCTGAACCGTGATTTTGCAGGATTATTGGATTAGTGGGAAATTCGAACATCATAATATGAAGTCTTCAATAATTGAAGACTTTTCCATTTCCGTTAAATCTTTTTAATCTCCCAAATCATGGTTCATACTTTTTGCCGTTTTCATTTTCAACCCTTAGATTTGCAGCACTAATAATTATTGTTTCACCGCATTTAAATTTCTATTTAAGATGCCAGTTAAAATCCGTTTACAAAGACACGGGTCTAAGAAAAGACCCTTCTACTTCATTGTTGTTGCAGATGCACGCAGTCCCCGCGATGGAAAATTCGTTCAAAAGTTAGGTACCTACAATCCTTTGACAACGCCTGCCACGGTGCAGTTGGATCGTCAAAAGTCATTGGAGTGGTTGCACAAAGGTGCGCAGCCAACCGACACTGTTCGTAAAATCTTATCGTACAAAGGAGTTTTATACCTGAAGCATTTATTGCGTGGTGTATCTCTTGGCCTGTTTGATGAAGCAACAGCCATGACAAAATTCCAAAGTTGGCATTCTGAGCATGAACAACAGATCAGAAAACGCCAGGAAGAAGCTCAACGTGAAAGAAGAAGCAGAAGGAACCCACCGTATCAGCGCCGCGACAGAAGACCGGCTCCTGGTGCAGGTTCTGAAGGCTAATTCAGCATCCAAGACCTTCAAAAGATTAATCCCGCCACATGGCGGGATTTTTTCATCACAAATTTTACATTCTTATATTTCTATTTCTACTGAGTGCCGCTAAGTATCGGCAACCTGAAGCAACTTTTGGTTTTACTTTTGGTGTTTTGTATTTGACATGACAGAATATTTTAAAATAGGCAAACTGGTGACCACATTTGGATTGAAAGGCGAATTGGTTTTAAAACACAATCTTGGTAAAAAAACTTCGCTAAAAGGCCTTGCCGCCATTTTTATCGAAGAAAGAAAAGAAAGCTTTATTCCCTGGTTTGTAGAAAGCACCAAAATTAAAAGCGAAGAAGAAGTTTATTTGAAACTTGAAG
>JBQCHB010000310.1:0-7967 GCA_051955075.1 Flavisolibacter sp. | reverse complement strand
ATAAAGGCAAGCCCCAGCCCGCCGGCATTTATCCTTACATCATTGATGTGAAAGAAATAGGCGTAAAGCTAACCGGTTGGGTAATGATTGTCAGGTAAACATTGACGGCTTCTATTTCTATAATCGATACTGTGCAATAGTAAAAAGCAGAAAGCTTTTCGGGGCATTAGTTTATTGTGTCTTTTTTCTCAACACATAAAAGTTCATTGGCCTGCTAATTTTAAAACCAAGCCGCTCATACATGTCAATGGCCCGGCGGTTGTCTTCACGCACATGTAAAAAAGGCGTTTGGTTTTGCTGCTGTATCAGGTGCACCTGGTGCTGCACCAACGCAGAGGCATAGCCTTTTCCCAAATGATCGGGGTGGGTGCATACGGCGCTTATTTCAATAAACTTTTGCACATGCAGGCGTTGACCCGCCATGGCTACCAACTTCTCATTTTCGAAAATGCCAAAGTAATTCCCAAAATCAATGGTTCTCGGACCAAAGGGGCCGGGCTTTGTAAGTGCAGCCAGTTGCATCATCTGCTCAATATCTTTCTCACCTAAAGAAATTAGGTCAAAGGATTTTTGTACGGTTTCGTCGCCGGAATTAAAGATCAATTGAAGTCCTTTTACGGCATCAAGCAATTCCCATCCTGTGTGTTGTTTAATGTCATAAGGCGTAGCATACAAAATAATCCGGCCGGAAGGAAGCAGTTCATAAAGGTCTTCAAATCCTTTGTCGTAGCCTTTTTCAAATCCCGCGAATGGAGAAACGCTTTCATCAAAAAACCTGGCTTTCTCTTTTCCAAAACCCAGATGCCGGTCTCCGGATACCAAAGCCTGGTAGACCGGGTTGTTCAATAAGTCATTCACACGGCAAAGCTATCTTCTTGCCTTCAAAACAAAACAATGAAATGAGATATTGTTAGTTCATGTCCACCTGGCTTCCTTCCACTGCCTTTACAACTACCTTTGCCTGTAAAATCCTTTAGCATGGAATTAGGTATTGGCATGTTTGGCGATCTGCACATCAATAGCAAAGGTGAAGTACAACCCGCCGGCCAACGGTTGCAGGAAATAATTGAAGAGATAAAATTGATGGATGAAGTAGGACTTGATTTCTTTGGTATTGGCGAACACCACCGGCCCGATTATGCTGTTTCCACTCCCGAGATCATTCTGGCCGCTGCATCAACAGTTACCAGGAACATCAAACTGGGAAGTGCTGTTTCAGTACTCAGTTCTTCCGACCCTGTGCGGTTGTATCAAAGCTTTGCCACTATAGATCTTATTTCCGGCGGCCGGGCCGAGTTAATGGTAGGCCGTGGCAGCTTTACCGAGTCCTTCCCACTATTTGGTTATAATCTGGCCGATTACGATGCCCTGTTCGAGGAAAAGTTAGAACTACTGCTGCAGATCAATAAAGAACCAAGGGTAAACTGGAAAGGCCGTTTCCGGCCAGAGCTGGTAAACCAGGAAATTTTGCCCCGTGCAGCGAATGATCATTTAGACATCTGGGTAGCGGTTGGCGGCACACCCGAATCGGTGCTCAGGGCCGGCAGACTGGGATTGCCCGTGATCTTTGCTATCATTGGCGGCAACCCCGCACAATTCAAACCTTTGTTCGATTATTACCGTAAAGCCTATGCGCATTTTGGTCATAGTCTTCAGTCCTTCCAGGTGGGTGTGCACATGCATTCCTTTTTTGGTGAAGACAGCGGCCGCATAGCCGATGAATACTACCCTTTGTATGCTGCCCAAATGAACCGCATTGGCAGGCAACGCGGCTGGCCGCCGTATCAAAAGCAACAGTTTGAACAGGGGCGGGGCAAAGGCGGTCACCTGTTGATTGGCGATGCCAGTGAAGCAGTTGATAAGATCCTTCAATTGCAGGAACTCTTTGGCCTTACCCGCTTCTCGGCCCATATGGACGTAGGCGGTCCTTCGCATGCATCGCTTTTAAAATCCATTGAGATCTTTGGAACGAAGATCGCTCCAAAGGTGCGGGAGGCATTGAAGAAGTAGTTGATCCTGCAACACATGGTTTACAGAATTGGGCATTGCAAGATTGACATAAAGACTTGTCAACTCTTTTCCCAACCGTTTTATTTTTTCACGGTAAACCGGTAAACCGATACCGTATGATAAGTTTTGCCCGGCTCTAAAACGATAGAAGGAAATGAAGGCTGGTTAGGCGCATCGGGAAAGTGTTGTGTTTCCAAAGCAAAGGCGGTACGGTAATCATCTTTCGCCCCGCTTTTAAAACTGTTTTTGCCCTGCATGAAATTGCCGCCGTAAAACTGCAGCCCCGGTTCTTCTGTGTAAATATCCATTTCAATGCCGGATTGGTCTCCAATAATGGTTGCGGCATGCCTTAGAACTGTATCATCCGCTGCTCTTAAAACAAAATTGTGATCGTAGCCTTTACCAAATTGTAATTGTTCATTGTTGTCGTTTACCCTGGCGCCGATGGTTGTTGGTTTTGTAAAGTCGAATGGTGTACCGCTAACCGTTTCTATTTTACCTGTAGGAATTAAGGTAGCATCCACCGGTGTGTACCTGCCGGCATTTACTTGTAACACATGATTGTTGATGGTGCCACTGCCCTCGCCATTCAGGTTAAAAAAAGCATGGTTGGTTAAATTGACAACCGTTTTCTTATCGGTAGTGGCTTCGTAGTCGCATTTAAAACCGTTATCGGAAGTGAGCGAATAAGTAACCTTTACATCCAGGTTCCCGGGGAAGCCTTCTTCCCCATCCTTTGAAAGGTAGCGCAAGATCAAACTGGTATCGTTGGGTTGGGAAGCCTCCCAAACAACAGCCTGGAAACCTTTTTTACCACCGTGTAAAGTATTGGGTCCATTGTTCGTAAAAAGAGTGTACCGCTTGCCATCTAAAGAGAATTTTCCTTTAGCTATGCGGTTGCCTACGCGGCCAATGGTGGCCCCAAAATAAGGCTCGGTGGAGTTTATGTAATTTTTTACGTTGCTGAAGCCCACCACCACATCGGTAAGCCTGCCGTTTTTATCGGGCACTAAAAGACTTACTAATCGTCCGCCATAATTGGTGATGGCTGCCGTCATGCCGTTTTTGTTTTTGAGAATGTACAGGTCTGTTTGTTTTCCATCTATGGTGTCCTGGAAGCCTTTTTTATCGGGAAGCATCGTATTTGATTTTGACATGGTATCGTTGGTAGCGGCAGCATTTTTTACTGTTGATGAATTGTTGCAGGCAACAAATGCGAAAGCGCAAAAAGCTGCGGCTGCTGAAAGAAATTTATGCATTGTTATTGATTTCCAGAATGAACTTATAGCAAGTCAAAACTACTTGCCATTTAATTTTTTGATCAGGTTCACTTCATCGTCCCGGTAAGGTTTCCCGTTGGCAAAGAAAATGTCGTGAAACCACTCGGCCGGCTGGCTGCCATCGGGCACCGGCGTATCCCAGGCATAAATTGTATTGCTTTTACCTGAGACAAAGCCCCAGTTGATAGCGCCTACATTTTGCTTTTTTAGCAGGGGCATCACGTTGGAGAAACGGCTGTTGCGGGTACGGGCCATATACTCTGTACAAATCAGCGGCCGTCCGTTAACTTTTAGTAATTCGATCACTCTTTGATGCCATTGCGGGTCTTCGTAATCGTGATAGGTAATTATATCAGAGTTTTGTACCTGGAAGGCATTCAGCTTTTCATAATCCCAGGCCCACAAACCGGCGCTGATTGGCTGGTCGGGATTGACTTCCCTGGCCCATTGAAAAATCTTTGAAAGCAGCACGAGGGATGAATCTTTTTTACCCGAATTACCAGGCTCGTTGTAAAGGTCCCAAAGCAAAATGCGTTTGTCGTGCCTGAATGTTGTCAGCACGTCTTTTACATATTTTTCAAGGCCGGGAAAAATAGTGGTGTCATTGGAAAGCGGTTGCCCCGGATCCTGCACCCAGCCCGAATTGTGTACACCCGGCTTTGGCTCCGGCTGTTTGCCTGCATATGGAATTTTGTTCCAGCAGTCATCAAAAAAAACAAACAGCGGCTGAATGTGATGCTTATCTGCAATAGACAAAAACTGGTCTACTCTTTTCTTAAATCCTTCAGGGTCCTGCTTCCAGGCCACGCTGTGCAAAAACACCCGCATGGTATTGAAGCCTATGTCTTCTGCCCAACCCAATTCACGATCAATGGTTGCAGGATCAAAGGTTTCGGCCTGCCACATTTCCAATTGATTGATGGCGGTGCTGGGTAAAAAATTAGCGCCGCTGATCCATTTGTGCTGGCTATACCATTGGTTGGCTTTTTCTGCAGACCAAACCTGCGCCGGTGCAGCGGCTGCTGTGTTTTTAAAAGGTTTGCTTTGAGCGCCTGCCTGCAGGGCCAGTAAAAGCAGGAAAAAGATGAAGCGATTTTTTACAGACATAGTTGAAGCGTTGTTTTGTAATCAGTTTTGCGTTAAGGCCTGGCTAATGTAAACGTTTTATCAATTCGTGAATTCGTTTTCCATGGGTGTTATAAAGTTTTACAACGGCCGTCTATCTATATTAGTTTACTTCCAGATCATTTTTAGATGGAAGTTTTGGAAATGGTGCGTGCGGTTCCCGCTGGTACCAAAACACCACGGAACTGATATCGGATTGCTGTGGCAAATACCGGCCTTCGCTTCTCCAGCCCAGGTCCTGTATGGTTATTTTCAATTCTTTCTCAAAGCGGATGGGATCAACAATATGCCAGCGGTACAGGCCAAAGCGCTGTTGCGCATTATACAATCCATCGGGGCGGATCACCTGGTGCAAACCCGAATAGGCCGTTGAAAATTCCTGGTACTGGTGCGTTTTCTGGTTTTCGAAATTATAAGAACCGCAGAAATAATCTTCTGTTCCTGTGCCATTAATGGTAGGAAAGGCTTTATCGCCATCCATATAGAATTTGATCTCGCCTTCGCCCCACCAGCCGTTGTTATTAACACCCCAGGCCAAATAGCAACCCACGTACTGGCCTTTGCCTTTGATGCTGTCCACCAAAGTATACAGCGATCCTTTTGTTGGATTGGCTCTTCTGAACTGTGCATGAAAATAGGCCGCATCATCGGGCACTGTCGTTAAGGTATAATCGACCTGGTAATATAAGATCATGCGTTCGGTGCTGATGTTTTCCATAGTGATCCTGCATTTTTTGCGAAACGGCATGGGCCAATAGCAGTTGAAGGCGCTGCCCGGGTTGACTGTAACAGCCAATGAATTCAACGGCGCATATTGCCCCCAACCCATCCCGAAGAAGTCACCTACCGGCACTTCTACCGAAGGCTCTTTTTCATCATCCCAATAGATGCGCAAAATGGTATAACGCCAGTTGCCGGTTGGTGTCATCCAGATATGCTGTATGGCGCCGGTACCCGTTATTTCCGCCATCGTAAATGTTTGCCCGGCTTCTATGGCCACACTCGGACTTACTTTCCAGCCCTGTCCCAAATCTCTCGAGGCCCCGGCCCCGGTGCCTTTGGTGGCCATGCCTCCCTTTCCCGGCTCACCGGTTATATTTTCCGGACTGATCGATCTTGTTTTGGCATCTGACAGGCGGAAGATGTTTCCCAGGTTCATGTCAAGACCATTAAAGCCATTGGTTGTTTGGGCTGCCGCTGCTGTTGTCATACAAGCACAGCATGCAAGGATCCATAATTTCATAAGCAGAAAATTAAAATTGAAATGGTTGGCCGGCATATCTATTTGACGCAACGAAGCGCAGCCTTCGGGTGAAGCCAGCCTTTTCATTGTTTTGTATTTGAAGATACGTGAAACGCTACACTGTTTGCCGGAGTTGTTTGTAAGAACAGATGTGTTACGCACTGTAGTTTCATGATTGCCGGTAACCGGCTTGTTGGCAAATGCGCATATTGGTGCAGGTTATTCTTTTGGCAAGGGCCGGCGAAGTATGCAGGAAGAAGGGTGCATACATCAAAAACAGGTATGCAATAAGCACGCAGAATGAATTTTCATTGTAAGCCTGACAGCTATCAATAAAATTTATGAGCAGGGAATGCTTTCAAACCGGCGCCCCTGCTCATGCTTGAGGCGTATTATTTTTTATCGGGACTGTCTTTGGCGGCCATTTGGTGAAACTCGGTCAACTTGCCCTGTTTATTAAAAAACCAAACTTCATTGAGGTGGGTTTTGGTTACCGTGCCATCTGCAGCGGTATCGGTTTCTTCACCCCAGATGGTTACTACCTCGTGTTCCGGATCGTCAGGTGTTTTCAGCGTGGTGCAGGCCATTATTTTACTTGAAACAGAAGCAAAACCGTTGCGGTAATCTCTGATCATCTTCACAAAATTGTCCCTGCCTTTTACCATGGAGCCATCCGGAAAAGTGGCCACCACATCATCGGCGATCAAGTCGTCCATGTTGTCCATGGTGTTGTTATCATAGTCTTTCCATGCCTGCATCACTTTTTGTGCATATACGGGGTTGCCAATGGAGATGTTGGTTGTGGGCCCTTTGCGGTCTGTGGCGGTGTTTTTTGCCTGCATAGCGTTGGTGTTCTGTTGTGCCTGGCTGTCCAGACATACAACAGAGAAAAAGCCGGTAGCGGCAAGAATGAATACGCGTTTCATTGCTGAAGAATTTTGAGGTGAATAAATGCGTGCATCAAAGGGGGCGAAGGGAGATGATCGATAGGACGGGTCTATTAAGGTACAAAGTTTTTACGTACATCGCTGCATTGGGATAAAGCCGGCCATCTATGCCGTTGAGCGGGGGTAGCGATACTTATTTTCTTACGAAAACCAGCTCCAGCATTTCATAAAGCTCGGGGTGATGAGACCTGAACATTTCGGGCTGTTCAAAAAAATATTCGGCTACCACGGCAAAGCACTCTACCGGGCTAGTGGCGCTATAGGCATCAATATCAGAGTCGCCGCGTCTTACCTGGTCCATGGTATCGTGCAGCAACTGCTGCCAGCGGCTCACCAACTTCCGTGGGAGCAATATTTCGGGCACGCCATCGAGGGTGCCATCCATTTTATCTACCAGATGGACAAATTCGTGGATGGCCGTATTGCGGTTGCTTTGGCTGTTAATGAATCCTTCGCGGAGCTGCCACTTGGAAAGGATCATGACGTTTTCCATGGGGCCGGTGCCCACCATGCCCGATACCATGCGGCCGGCGCCGTGCTGCTCGAACTCCGTATTGAAATTGCCGGGGTACAATAAGACCTCCCGCAGGTTGACATATTCCCAGTCGTGGATGAAATACACCGGAATGACGGCGGCGGCGCCAATCAGCACCCGGTCGAGGTCTTCTACCTGTGCGCCGGCACCGGTGATGTTTACTGCCAGTAAAAACTTCTCAAATTTTTCTTCAAAGGTCTTCTTTCCCTGTTCATCGAGCCTGGCATAGAACGGAACATAGTCGGCCAGCAGGTCGCGGTAATCTTCCGGCCATGCCACTGTTTGTTTCCGCCGCGGCTGGAAAACAAACAGGATGATGAGCAACACAAACAACAAGGCAAAAAATACCTGGAGCACTATCACCATAAGAAGTTGAAGTTAAAGCAAGGAAGCTATACCTGGTGGTTTGTGTTGTAAGGCCTGCCGGGAAGTGTTAAGCAAAGAGGTGGCAATGCGTGCCTGTAATGGCCGGGTACATTCGCACACATGATCCTTGCTCCAGCTTTTGATGCTGGTTGTACGGGGCACGTTTTTACCTGGTATTATCACGGTACATTTCCGGCGGCATTTTTTGGTGTTCGTAATTGTCCGATACATTGACTCGCACTATCCTTGCCTCAACCATGCCTCATCCATACATGACCCCCTTTTGATGCAGGGATCAATGTGGGTGAAGGCGCCTGCATATCAGGTTAAAGCAGGGCATAAGGGGTAGGGACTTTTTTCGGTTGAAGTTTGGTATTTGTATATGGAGTTTTTGGTGTTGATGTAATCTTCTTATTGTCTTCTGTTACTTTTTCTCTTGAAAGAAAAAGTAACCAAAAAGT
>JBQCHB010000309.1:0-12434 GCA_051955075.1 Flavisolibacter sp. | reverse complement strand
AAATCCGGAGACCAACAAATACATTGATGCGGTTGTAAAGGGCAAACTTAACCTTGTCGATGTTGGTAAGTTTATAAAGTTGGATGCAGGTACAAAGCTATCGGGCCTTGTTGTGGCCGATGCTTTTGTCAAAGGCAATCTTTCCGCTATTGAAAACCAAAAGGGACCGTTCAGCGCCGGAGGTTTTTTCAACATCAGCAATTTGTATTACGCATCCAAAGCGTTTGTGCATCCTGTTCAAAACGGCAATTTCAAAATTCAATTGGAAAACAGTGGCGGCATTGCAGACGCTACCACCATCAATGTCTCTTCAGGACACGTGGAAGTCGCCAATGATCCTTTCGATTTTTCTTTAAAAATAACAAGACCTGTCAGCGCTGTTGATTTTAGCGGCACTGCAAAAGGAAAATTTACTTTAGATAATATCAGCCAATTTACTACGCTGGAACCTGGCACCAGCATAAAAGGAATAATGGATGCTGATATCAGCATTAGCGGTAGCAAAGCTGATATTGATAAAAAGAATTACGAACGCATTAATACAACTGGTGTTGTCAATCTTTCGAAGGTGAATTATGTTTCAAAAGATTATCCTGGGGGTGTGCAGATAAAAACAGCCCAATTCAAATTCAATCCGCAAAATGTAGCGTTGAACAATTTTAACGGCAGTTTTCAAAACACCAATTTCGCAGCCGCCGGCGTGTTGAAAAACATGATCGCCTATGCACTGCACAATGAAGAATTACAGGGCACTGTTAATGTATCGGCTGATAAAATGAATTTGAATGACTGGATGGGAACCGATACGGTGACGACAGGTACAACTTCAACTGCTCCATTCTTAGTGCCGGCCAATATGAACATTACAGTAAATGCCAAAGCTGGTGCAGTAAAATATGATAAGGTTACGTATAACAATGTACAAGGTTCTTTATTGTTGAACGATGAAACGGTGCGTTTGCAAAATGTTCAGACCGAAGCATTGGATGGCTCTGTAACATTCGATGGTTCGTATAGCACTAAACAAAACAAAGAAAAGCCAGACATCAGCCTTAGTTACGATATTAAAAATGTAGATGTACAAAAAGCTTTTTATGCCTACAACACGATGCAAAAATTAATGCCGCTAGGAAAATTTTTGGCTGGAAAATTATCATCTCAATTCAGCATGACAGGGAAATTAAATGGCGATATGTTTCCTGATTTGAGCAGTTTAACAGGCAATGGAAATTTATTGTTGATACAAGGAGCATTAAGCAAATTTCAACCATTGGATAAATTAGCTTCTACCTTAAATGTAGAGGCACTAAAAGATGTAAGTCTCAAAGACATTAAAAGCCATTTTGAATTTGCCAATGGCAAAGTATTGGTAAAACCCTTCCATGTAAAATTGAAAAACATTGATATGGAAATCGGCGGCATGCATGGCTTTGATCAAAGCCTGGACTATATTATTGGGATGAAGGTACCGCGGAAATATCTGGGTTCAGGCGGCAATGCTTTGATAAACAATTTAGCGGCACAGGCCAATAGCAAAGGCATACCTGTTAGCTTATCCGATGTGATCGATTTAAATGTAAAAATGGGAGGTACGATTACAGATCCTGTTTTAAAAACCGATTTAAAACAAGCAGCCGGTGATGTAACGCAGGAATTGAAACAGCAGGCTTCTGCTTTTGTGCAGGCAAAGGCCGACAGTGCTAAACAGACCATAAAAGATTCATTAACGGCAGTGAAAAAACAAATGGTGGAAGATGTGAAAGGCGAATTGGTAAAACAACTAACCGGCAGTAAGGATTCTACTGGCAAAGGTGCTTCATTACAGGATACAAAAGAAAAAGCAGCGGAAACCTTGAAGAATACTTTTGGGAATTTGTTTAAGAAAAAGAAGGCAGATAGTGCGAAGAAAGGAGATTGATGGCAGGTTCTTATTCCAACCCCAACTCCTTCGCCGGGTCCCAAAACTTTTTTTGAAAATCAACTACCTGGTCATCTATTATTTTCACGCCTTCTTTTTCCAGCAATTCCTGCATGTGTTCGGGATAGTCAAAATGGATCTTGCCGGTTAACAATCCCTGGCGGTTTACTACGCGGTGTGCCGGAACTTTTGGCCGTACCCGCCCGGCGCCGTTCATGGCCCAGCCTACCATGCGGGCAGAAGATTTTGCACCCAAGGCAGCAGCAATAGCGCCGAAAGAGGTAACCCGTCCTTTGGGTATCTGCCGCACTACATCAAACACCAGTTCAAAAAAGCTTTCATCTTTTTTGCCGGAAGGCGTAACAGTTCTTAATTTCTCGCGAAGTATATCTTTTTTTGAAGGCATGGATAAGCTTTATTACGGAATACTACCGAAGCTACAATTTAACCAGGATTCGCATTCTTATCCGGGGTTGTATTTTGGCGTAGTTCTAATAAAAATGAACGCTTGGGTTCCGGTACCGCTTCGTAATTGTACGGACAATGCCTGCAGCCGTTTCCGCAACAATAACCCCTGTCTAAAAGATATTTTGAGGTGAATGTCAATAAACCTTTCTCATTGAAATAATAATCCTCGCCTTCAGTCAACGCCTGCTTCATCTTTCAAAAATTGTTGAAGTAGGGCGTCCATTTCTTTCGATGGTAATTGCCCGGGCAGCGAAAAACATAAGTAATGAACACGATTGCTGCCGGCAATATCAAGTCCTTCGTAATGCGTTTTAATCTGCAACTCTTTAGGGATGCCTGGCTCGGCATACACATCATTCAAGTCTTTGTACAAGGTGCAGCCATACATGTCTATAACTTTTTTAGTGAAGCGGTATAAGCCAGGACTATCAGTTTTTAAATGAATTTTTCCTTGGGGTTTTAGCAATTGATAATACAGCCTCAGGAATTTTGGATGCGTTAACCGCTTTTTTGATTTGGAAATACGCAACTGCGGATCGGGAAAAGTAATCCAGATCTCATCTACTTCTTCAGTGCAAAAGAACTCAGTAATGCGATCAATTTGAATGCGCAGGAAAGCCACATTTTTTAAATTATGCTGAATGGCTTTTTTAGCACCTACCCACAAGCGGTTGCCTTTTTGATCGACACCAATGAAATTTTTGGTAGGATAAATTTGCGCAAGCCCCAATGTATATTCTCCCTTACCACAAGCCAGCTCCAGCACAATTGGATTTTTGTTTTCAAAAAACTGGCTCCAGGTGCCGGGCATGGATACCGGGTATTGCAGTACATTCGAAAACGTTTCCAACTCGGCAAACCGCACCAATTTTTTTTGACCCATAGTAGAGAGAAACTGCGAGCTGTTAGCAACGAGCTGCCAGACAGAAAGTGGAAGATCACCATCGGTCCCGAAGCTTATAGCTCATGCCTTTTTACTTAGATTTTTCAAACATTAATTCCTGCACCTTTTTCTTATCTTCTTTTTCTTTTTTCAGATCGAACATGGTACCAAATACATGATCCCAAATGGTAGTGCTTACGCCAAAACCTTTGTGTTCGTCTTTGTAGTGGTGGAGGTGATGATTTCTCCACAGCGGCTTCATCCATTTAAAAGGAGGATTCCAGGCATGAATGGCATAGTGCATAGAAGCATACAGCAGGTAACCCAGAATAAATCCAGGAAAGAACACAAAAGTGTTTTGTTTCAATAACAAATATTGAATAGCAAAAATGGCTGACGCTAAAATGATACTTGGCAATGGCGGCATAAACAACCTTTCTTTATCGCGGGGATAATGATGGTGGTTGCCGTGCATGATGTAAACAAATTTTTGTGCTCTTTGGCTATTGGCTATCCAGTGAAAAGCAAAGCGGTGTGCCAGGTATTCAAAGAATGTCCAGAAGAACATGCCGCCGAAAAATAAAGCGGCAACTTTGCCACCGCTAAAACCCAGTTTCACAGATGCATAAATAGGAAGGCCGATGATAAATGGCAAGTACATTCCCCAAATAACAAGAGGATTAGCCTTGGTTAACATTTCCAAAGCCGGATTCTCGAAAAGCCGGGCCTGGCCTTTATTATGAATTTTCTCAAACTTCATGAAGTTGGATTTTGAGCAAATTTACAAACTGCTGCGGTTTAGTGAATGCGATTAAGACCAATCGCTAAAAATTAAGGTTAAGTTAAGGAGATGTGTTACACGAATTAGGACGAGTTTCACGAATTATTTTGTCTTCAAACTGCCTGGATATTTTTTGATACCAACTGTAGTATTTCATAGCATGGCCTGTTGCGTCGCAATCACTTCAATTACAGAATCAATAGCATCAGACAACAATTATCTGTAAACAGTTGTAAACTGAACAATTTGTGTAATTCGTTTTAATGGGTGTAATTTCTTTAAGCAAACCAATATGCTACTACCTGGCACACAATGCCGATGAGCAATCCGGCATACACTTCAACCGGATAATGATCTGAGTTGATCAATCGGGCCGTGCAAACAAGGCCGCCAACCAGCAAAGCAACAGAGATAAACGGCCCTAAATTGTCGGGCGACATAAAACCCAGCAAAATAAAAAGGGTAATGACAACACCAACAGCAATAGCATGCATGCTCACTTTCATATAGCTGTTTACTATCAATCCCAAACTGGAAGCCAGGAAAACAGCAAGGCTAAACATAATCATCTCTTTAGGGAAAGATTGATTTCTGAAAACATACCAAACCCAGAAATAGAAAATGCCGGTGGCTACATATGGAATAATGCGGTCTTTCTGTGTTTTTAAATAAACCGATTGAATAAAACCCAGGCCTTTAGCAAGTAATAGTGTTACCAATGGAAGCACCATGTAGTTCACCATAAAGCTTATGAGCAATTTGGTTTTATCCCATTCGGTCAGTTGCGGAAAAAGCCGGAGTACGTAAATAAAAAACCATCCTATATAAACAGGTATAAAAAGTGGGTGAAAAATGAGAGAAATGATTTTAGCAGTTATGCGCAGTATAGGATGAAAAGAGAGCTTTTCATTAGCTGCTTCGGTTACCATCATGGTGCAAACATATTTCTTATGGGCGAATGGTCAATGGTGAAGCCTTTTTTTGGCGGTTTTTTAAATAACTTAAACCTCAACACTTAACTATTGATCAATCACCGTTGACGCCTATAGCTCTTTCCGCAGCCTTGCCACCGGAATATTTAATTGCT
The DNA here is from genome assembly GCA_051955075.1 of Flavisolibacter sp. GTDB lineage: Bacteria > Bacteroidota > Bacteroidia > Chitinophagales > Chitinophagaceae > Flavisolibacter. The sequence continues at coordinate 7,297 of JBQCHB010000309.1, read as the reverse complement.
CCCTGTATTTGGCCACAGTTCTGCGGGCAATATTGTAGCCTTTTTCCTGCAAAAGCTCCGTAAGGCGTTCATCGCTCAGCGGTTTTTTCTTGCTTTCGTTTTCTATCAGGTCGCTCAGTATTTTTTTTACTTCGCGGGTAGAAACTTCTTCGCCTGTGTCGGTGGTAAGTGATTCACTGAAGAAAAATTTTAAACGATAAGTGCCAAACTCGGTTTGTACAAATTTGCTGTTGGCTACCCGGCTTACTGTAGAAATATCAAGTCCTGTTTTTTCTGCAATGTCTTTTAAGATCATTGGCCGCAATGTCGTTTCATCGCCGGTTAAAAAAAACTCGTGCTGATGATTCATAATGGCCGTCATGGTGCTGAGCAAAGTGTGCTGCCTTTGCTTAATGGCATCAATAAACCATTTGGCTGCATCAATTTTTTGCTTGATAAAAAGAACGGCTTCTTTTTGACGGCGGTCTTTTTTAGCACCGCGGTCATATTCTTTCAGCATGTCCCGATAACCTTCGCTGATGCGCAGTTCAGGAGCATTTTTAGAATTAAGTGTAAGCTCAAGCTTTCCTGCGTTATTCAAGATGAAAAAGTCAGGCACCACGTAGCTTTCGGCTTTATTCACTTCGCCTACATTGCCTCCAGGTTTTGGGTTGAGCTTAGTGATCTGCAGCATTACTTCACGCAAATCTTCATCGCTCAGGTTTAGGCCACGCTGAATTTTTTCGTAGTGTTTTTTAGTGAATTCATCAAAGTATTTGGTCAGCGCCATAATGGCTATATCCACATCTTTGCCTTCTTCTTTCTGCCGCAGTAACTGCAAAAGTAAACACTCCTGCAGGTCCCTGGCGCCTACGCCCGGCGGATCAAATTGCTGGATGCGCTTGATCAAACCTTCCACTTCTGCTTCCGTAGTGTCGATGTTCTGCCGAAAGGCCAGGTCATCTACAATGGCTGAAGTTTCGCGGCGCAAATAACCATCTTCATCTATACTGCCAATAATTTGCTCTGTAATTTTAAACTCCCTTTCATCAAGGTTCAGCATGCCCAATTGCGCTTCCAGCACTTCGTAAAAACTGGTTTCCACCTTATAAGGCATGGTAGTTTTTTCTTCCTGGTCGCCATAATTATCGTCACGCAATTTATAATCGGCTATATCATCATCGCCTTCATGCACATAATCCGAAATATCAATGTTCTCATACTGCTCTTCATTGCTGCTTTCTTCGTAGTCTTCTTCTGTGCTTTCTGTAAATTCATCCTTCTGTTCTTCGAAGCTGTCGTCATGCGCATCGTCAGATAGTTCGAGTGCCGGATTTTCTTCCAGTTCTTCTTTAATGCGTTCGTCTAATATGGCAGTAGGCACCTGCAACAATTTCATCAACTGAATTTGCTGAGGTGATAGTTTTTGTAAGAGTTTCTGTTGTAAACTTTGGCTTAGGCTCATGTATCAGTTTCGTCTGTGGCAAGACCTGTTCCGGGAAAGCGGAAAAAATTTGCCGGGTTCACAAAAATCAAGCCGTAAATTTACTGCAAATCCCAATCCATGGCCAGATTCGTAATATTTTTCTTGATGCTGATCTTGTTAAATTCTTCAGGAGCCGCAGCCCAAGCGGGTTTCAGAAGAGAATTGGATACATCTGGCAAAAAAATAAATTTAAGGGTATTGCCGCAAAATTTCTACAATCAACACCTTTCTTTTTTCTGTAAAAAAGAAGTGCAGCTGCAAAAGCTTACTTCTTTGCCTTTATTTATCCGGTTAGGTTCGAAAGAATATGTTGATTACCTGGAAAGAAAGCCGAATAGCTTCGTGGGAAGAAGGGAAAGATGATACGCCGGTTCGTAGTTCAAAGATCATGGTTCATGGAGTTTATAACAGAATACCCCTGTGAACCATTAACCATGAACTATGAACTTTTTCAACACTTGCTTCACTACACTAACAATTTTTTCTCCTTTCTCTTTGATCTGTTCTTCGCTCCACAATAAACTAATAGCAGTAGAAATGCAGCGGCTCATTACTGCATCGCTAGCTGAAAAGTCCTGTTCTGATAGTTTCAACAATGCCTTTCTTTGATCGTCGTGCAAAGGATTGAGGGAAATTGCATTTTTTAAATGATCCCATTTGCGTATGTAGTGCCAGTTATTATCGTACCAGTAAAAATTACCGGCCAAAATGTTTTGTGCTTTTAGTTCATTTACTACGGCTCGTGTCATTTCTTCCGTTGGTAAAAACCAGCTTAAAAAAGTACAGCTATCGCCTTGCGGATCGGGGATTTGGCGGAATGAAATTTCAGGCACCTGCGATAAAATATTTTTTAGCGCTGTGTAATTCTTTTTTTGAATAGAAAGAAATTCATCCACTCTTTTTATTTGCGCCAAACCCACAGCTGCATGCAGTTCGGATATTCTAAAATTATAACCTAAAAATGGATGCAGGTCGGCGCCACGGTCAACGCCTTTATGGTCGTGGCCATGATCGGTGTAGCCGTCGCATTTATTATAAACGTCTTCGTTGTTTGTCAAAACTACGCCGCCTTCGCCGCAGGTCATGGTTTTCACAAAGTCGAAAGAAAAGGTTCCGGCATCACCAATGGTGCCAAGGCTTTTTCCTTTGTAGGTAGCCCCAATGCTTTGGCAGGCATCTTCCAGCAGCAATAGATTATGCTCTTTGCAAATGGCCTGCAAGGCATCCATATCGGCCATACTGCCGCACATGTGCACGAGCATTATGCATTTTGTTTTAGAGGTAATGGCTTTTCGAACCGCCTCAGGATTCAAAGTCAACGTTTCATCCACATCTGCCAACACCGGTATAGCCCCTACGCTCAACACGGCTTCGAAGCTGGCTACAAAAGTGAACGAAGGCATGATGACTTCATCCCCTGCGCCAACGCCTAAGGCAGCCAGGGCTGTAGTTAAAGCAGCTGTGCCGCTCGATAATAGTTGGGCATAATTGCTTCCAAAGCGTTTGCAGATTTCCTGCTCCAGTTCTTTGGCTTTCCAGATTCCTTTTCTTGCCCCGTCAAACCCGTAGCGCATCAGGATCCCGGTTTCCAATACATCGTTTATTTCTCTGCGTTCTGCATCGCTCCACAATTCAAAGCCAGGCATAAAATAAGTTTATAGTTTGAGGTTTGAAGTTTTTAGTTAGCAGCCTGTCGAAAATTCGTTTATAATTTTCGACAGGCTGTTTCAAGATGGCAAAGGTAGGTATTCAAATAAAAAATGGTTTTAGTTGTAGCAACTAAAACCATTTTATAATTTTTTTGAACGATTATAGCAACACAGATAAGCTTTTAATAACAGCAGCCAAACGCACTGCATCATGTATGCGTTGTTTGGCGGTACCATGACCAACCAATGTTTTTTCATGCGAGGTTACGCAAAGCTCACAGCCGTTTAAAGCACTCACTGCAAGGCTTACCAATTCAAAAAATTCTTTGCCAAGAATTGGATTTGCCATGATGCTCATACGAATGCCAGCTTGTGCATTGTTGTAAAACTCTTCGTGCATAAAATGGCGGAAACGATAGTAAACATTATTAGCGTTTAACAAACTGGTACAGCTAACAACTTCGGCCAATTCCTTATCTGTTGCACCTTCGGTTGTAGCTGATTGCGCAAATGCTTTTTGCAAAACCTCATTCTTTTCATTAACTGCAACTGAATATGCTAAAAGATATGCCTCTTTTTTTGATAAGGTTTCCACACTTAAAGCATTGTTCACATTAATTTTCAGGTCACGCAGGTAGCGGGCATCGGTTTGCGCCAGCAATTTCAATTGCTCACTTACATGTTCTTCATTCAAACCGAGATCGTTCAGTAACGCCACGGCGTTATCCGTTGTATTTGCTGCTCCAAACATAAATTTCTTTTAAGGTTGAGAAAAAGTTTGTGGTTTATAGTTTTTTATTTTTTAAGCGATCGTTTTATTTCTGTGTTCGATTTTTATCATTTCAAATTTTACACAGTAACAAATACGCAAATAACTTTCGAACAACACGCCAACTACAAACCACAAACTATAAACTGTTTATGCTACTAAAGTAGCTTCGCCTTTTTGCCAGTTGCAGGGACAGAGTTCATCTGTTTGCAAGGCGTCAAGTACGCGGAGCACTTCTTTTACATTGCGGCCTACATTCAAATCATACAAAGAAACCCAGCGAATAATGCCTTGGGGATCTACGATGAAAGTGGCACGGTAAGCAATTTTTTCTTCTGTTTCCAAAATGCCTAATTCGGTAGCCAGTGATTTTGATGTGTCGGCCAGCATTGGGAATTGCAGGTTGCGCAGGTCTTCGTGGTCCCTTCTCCAGGCAGCGTGTACAAACTCGCTGTCGGTAGAGGCGCCAACCAAAACAGCGTCACGATCGGCAAAATCGTTGTAAGCTTTGTTAAATTCGGCAATTTCGGTAGGGCATACAAAAGTGAAATCTTTTGGCCACCAGAACATCACCATCCACTTGCCACTGTTTTTGATTTCTTCATAGGAAAGATCATAAAATTCTTTTCCTTTCTCAATAGATACGACTGCCTTTTTATTGAATTGTGGAAAGGCAGAACCAATAGATAAAACTACATTCTTCATAAATCAATTTCTTTTTCGAGGTGCAAATGTCGGGTGCAATGCTGATAAATGAAATTGATTTTTGTTATGAAATGTTAGATAATATCAATAGTAAGTGGTAAATGGGTAGCGGTGAGCAGGTTTCTTAAACTGCAATCGTTTCTTACCGGTTCAATGTTTTATTCTCCTGGAAAGTTTCAGTATTGCTGCAACCAATCTGTAAACAGATAAGATTACAATTAGGGAAAGGTGGATTCACCATTGACCATTCACAAGCTCACTTGCTTTTGCCGGCATCCATTGCTTGTGCTGTAACTGTCGGTGCTACAGGTAAAGTAGCAACAGCCCTGTTCGGATTTGGTGGTAGCCAATCCATAGGCGGAATCATGGCAGGCGTGCTGTAATAATGGTTGCGCAAAGAATCGCTCCATCCATTAGGATTGGAATCAAAAGTTTTACTGCTGAAATAAATACTGCCTTGTATGGTTGGATAATTTCTTAACAGTTTAATTTGATTGGGTAGCTCGTCAGGATTTTTCCAGGCCCTGCTCGAAGCGCTTCTTTCAAGTGATCGGTAAATTCCCTGCCCAATGTACATGTGCCTTCCATAAGTGTGTTTGCTCCACCAGTCAACCAGGGTTTCAAACGCTACCAGTTTATGGCCCATTTCCCAATATAATTGAGGTGCCACATAATCAATCCATCCTTTCTGCAGCCACAATAAAATGTCTGCGTATAAATCATCATAATTAGTTTGTCCGGCTTTGGTAGGACTGCCCATTGAGTCTTTATCCTGGTTACGCCACACACCAAAAGGCGAGATGCCAAATTTTACCCAGGGCTTCGTTTGTTTGATGATGGATGATAGATGATAAATGATAGAGTCAACATTACTCCTTCTCCAATCTTCCCTGTTTAATCCACGTGGATCTTTGGCGTAGGAAGCTGCATCGGGAAATTCTCTTCCAGCAATGCGGTAGGGATAAAAATAGTCATCCATATGAATGCCATCCACATCATAGCGGCTGACAATATCTTTCACTACATTTTCCACCCATTGCTGGCCATCTTTGTTTCCCGGATCGAAATAAGTAGTGCCGCCATAATTTAAAAACCACTCAGGATGAAGTTTTGTGATATGCGCTGGTGCAATAGAGGCTTTGCCAATGGAAAAATTGGCCCGGTAAGGATTTAACCAGGCATGAAACTCGAGGCCTCTTTTGTGTGATTCTTCGATCATGAATTGCAGCGGATCGTAAAAGGGAACCGGCGGCTTGCCTTGTGTGCCTGTAAGCCACTGGCTCCAGGGCTCGTAAGGTGAAGGATAAAAAGCATCAGTTGCCGGACGTACCTGCACAATTACAGCATTCATACCATTGCGAACATGCATGTCAAGTATGCGGATAAAGTCAGCTTTCTGACTGTCGACATTGAACTGCCCTTTTTGTGGCCAGTCAATATTGTCAACGGTGGCAATCCACACGCCGCGGAATTCATACTTTGGCTGCTGAGCCTGCCCGAAAGAAAATAAAAAGGCGGCTAAAAAGGTGATGGTGGCTATAAGGTTCTTCATTGTTATGGTATGACGGGTGAAAAGTAGAAAAATTAAATTAAAACTTTCTCAATGAAAGTTTAAAATAGGAGGTTTATAGTCAACCTGCCTCATTTGATAGTTGGAAAATGGTAAGAAGCCAGCAGTAAACTTTTACGACGTCAAAGACGAAGTGGTTTTATTTTGTATTGAGTTGCCAGCAATTTGTGCATATCAAGCGTCTTTTTTCTTGCTGTCTCTTAGTTGGTCTAACAAGACGCTTAAAGCTTCTGCTTCTTTTTCGGAGAGATTGCCCATGATGTCGAGAACAGGATCGGTTTGCGCATCAATTTTTTTCAAAAGTTTTTGTCCTTTATCGGTAATGGTTACATCTACCAGGCGCTTATCGGCAGAACAAATGTTTTTTTTCACGAGGCCTTTTACAATCAGACGATCTACAATGCGGCTGGTATCACTCATTTTATCCAGCATGCGTTCTCTTATTTGCAAAGTGGAAAGTGGTTTGGGATGACTGCCCCTGAGAATGCGAAGAATGTTGAATTGCTGGTGGGTAATATCTTCTGCGGCTAAAAACTTTTTGATCTTTTCGATTACCCAGCCATAGCTATACAAAAGGTTGATCATAGCCTTCTGCCTGCTGCTGGTAAAATTATTTTGATGTATGTCTTTTTCGATGCCCACGGACAATAATTACACGAATTAAAGCGAATTACACGAATTAGCAAACAGCCCTTACCTTATACCATAGATAATAGTAAGGATTGCCGCTTGTATAAATAAGAGAAATAACGAGGACTTATTCACCACGCATTATTCACTACTTCATCCCCATACTTTCACGCCTTCGGAACAATTGGCGCAAATGTCAATATTCTGCCGGCTTTGCAATACCTGGCTGCGAAAATGCCGGTACTCTTTATTGTGCCATAGTTCTTTAAAACTTTGTTGTTTCAGATCGCCCAGCTTGTGTTGCGCATCTTTATCAAAGCAGCAGGGCACTACAGCACCATCCCAGGTAATCACCGGGTCGTGCCACAGCCGCCAGCAGTGATTGGCGTTGTTGCCTTTGAAATTCATTTTGCCATTCTTATCCTTTTTATAGCGGCTGTATTTTTCTATGGTTGGAATCAGTTGGTTGGGGTCGTTTTCATAATCGTACACCTGCGCTGTTTTTAACC
>JBQCHB010000308.1:0-4413 GCA_051955075.1 Flavisolibacter sp. | reverse complement strand
AAGTGTTGATATGGTATTCTTTGCCAAAGAAGCATCACCGTAGCAACGGCCATTGCCTCTTGCAATAATTCTGTCGTGTTGCAAAAGCGTGTCAGAAAGTTGTTCTGTAAATGAGAAGGTTTTCTCTTCAGTGTCACACACGGGATAATTGCCCCAATTCGCAATCCTTTTCTTCATTTAAAAATGGTTATGTCTTTTGTATAAAGAATCAAGTAAAAACTGATTATCCAAAGAAGAATTACAACCTGTATAAAACGATCTTTATAAAGAATTTTTGTGGGAGACCCCGAAGCGGATTGCACAAAAATTATTTGTAAATATCGCATTATGCCGGCTAACACAAAAATGCAGGTGTAATACAAGCGATAAGTCCCAAGCCGCAGCAATACTTCCGAAGACATCGTGTACATAAAATAAGCCACAATGATCACAGCACATACCAGTGACAGTAAAACGTTCAACAGTTCCAGGTTATAGCCTTTTACTGATTTTCGCATGTCATTTCCGGAAGAAATTTTCAGCAGAACATCATCTCTTCTTTTGCCAATGGCCATAAAAATGGCTAAAAGAAATACCATTACGGTAAGCCATTCTGAAAGTCCTGTAACGATGATAACCGCTCCTGCTTTTACCCGCAATACAAAGCCAATGGCAAGTATTATGATATCGAGAACAGCAATGGTTTTAAGTCCAAAACAGTAAGCAAGATTTAAAATAAAGTAAATGCAAAGTATAAACAGGAACTTGTCTCTTACAAAATAAGCAATACTAAAACCTGCCAGAATAAGAAGTGTGCAAATAATGATGGCCGCGGTTTTTGAAACTGCTCCTGAAGCTAAAGGTCTTTTCGATTTTTCAGGGTGTTTCTGATCGTCTTTGATATCCCTGTAATCGTTAATAATATAAATACTGCTGGCAATAAGGCTAAAAGCAGCAATACCCATTAATAATGGTGGATATTTTGACCATTGAAATAATTCGCCTGAGAAAAAAAGCGGGATGAGTAAGAAAAAATTTTTAGCCCAATCTTTGGGCCGAAGTAATTGAATATAAGCCAAGGCTGTACAGTTTACATTGGGCGATAAAAATAAAAGTAATGTTTTAAACTATGCAAGAAAGGTAGAAATAACTAAAATGTAATAATTCAATTATATCTTTCCTGCAGAATTTATTACATGAACTATTTCTCCTTACAAAAAAAAGACCAACTACTTTCTTTTGCCGAAGTGGCTTTTATTGTTGCCTTAGCTATAGTGCCTTTATTTGTTAGTTTTCCTTATCGTGTAAATATTTTCTTATCGTGGGAAGGGGCGTACCGGTTAAGTGAAGGACAAATACCATATAAAGATTTTGGAACACCACTCGGATATATGTTTTGGGTAATCCCGGCTGCATTTTTCAAAATTTTTGGTACCCAAATGATCACCTTAGTAAAAGCGCAGGTATTTATAAATATAGTTTCGGGTCTCGCCTTTCGTTCTATCTTAAAAAGTTTGAACATTCATCCGGGTATTCGTTTTCTTTCTGTATGCCTCTATTGTCTTTCTTTTTCTTTTTTTAATTTCTGGCCCTGGTATAATCATACAGTAATTGTTTATGAAATGGTGGGGTTGGCTTTTCTTTTTAAGTTCATTTTTGCACGCCCAGCTAAATTCAACTGGCTGTGGTTAGTAGTAAGTGCATTGTTCATTTTCTTTTCTTTTTTTACAAAACAGGATGGTGGTGCACTTGCCTTTGTACTTTGCTTCGTTCTTCTACTTTATCATTGTATCTACGAGAAAAAATGGTGGCCAATTATTGTATTTATCCTGAGCTTTTTTGTGATAGCTGCTGTTTTTATTTTGCCTTTGCTGTCTTATAATTTTAGTTATTGGTTCAATATAGGCAAGCCGCCGCATACCAGTCGTGTTGATGTTCTTGATATAATGGACGAATTCTTTTATAGTTCTCAATGGCTGAAGTTTTATCTTTTTATTATTGCATTATTAGTAATCGCTGCATTTAAAAGCTGGAAAGATCTATTTAGAGATAAAAGATTTTTTACCTTTTTGCTATTAACGCTTGGCATCATAGCAGAAGCAACTGTAATTCAGGTAACAAGTTATACGCCGCCTGACAACAATATTTTCTTTCACAGTTTTGCATTTGCTTTTACTCTTTCAGCACTTGCTGGTTATTTGCATTTTGATTTTTACAAATGGAAGCCCCTCGTTCTTTGCGGTCTGGGTCTTTTGCTTTGGTGGAGTGGCACTTATTGGAAGTATTTGGATCGCATTCTGGAAAGAACGATGAACACGCAGGTTGCAAAAACGAATACAGAAGAAAATATAGTGAACAGGAAAACATATAAGATAGATACGGACGACAATGGCGAATCCATGTCAAAGTGGACGTTCTCAGGCCTTAAATCTTTCTCTAAAATTTACATGCCTCAATCAACTGTAAATGGCATAAACCGGTTGATGAATTTGAAACTAGTGAAAGAGGGAAAAGATTTAAGGGTTTTAAATATGTCAGAACTTACGCCTTTGGCCGCTGAAATTCCTTTTAAGTTAGAAACAGGCCCTAATCAACCTTTATGGTATCATTTAGGCGTATCAATGTTTAATCAGCAAGCTGCAATGTTTGAACAGCGTATTGCTAATAAAGAATACGATTTAGTTCTTTTTGAGTACGTGCCATCGCTAAATAATTTTTATCCTTTCAGGGTTAGGGATTCGTTGCTGGTGCATTATCAAAAAATAGATTCGTTTAGTGCGCCACGCCGGGGCGATACGCAGGGAACAATTGAAGTATTTGTTAAATAGCTGCCTTAATTTTCTTTTGCTTTTTCCAATGTATCAATTATTACTGACAGTTCATCGGCACGATGCTCCCATGAATTTTCTTTTGCCAGGTTTTGGCGGGCTATTTTCTTTTCAATCGAATCGGTTTCAATTTCCTCTACAATGAATTTCCTGAATTCTTCTTTGGTTTCAGCAATTCGTATTACGCTTTCAAAATCTTTTAAGTGGCTGAAATTCGTGGTTACAACAGGAATGCCTGCAGCTAAATATTCATTGATTTTTAAAGGATAAATTCCTTTGTTGAAGTCGGTCTTTAAAAATGGAATAATACCAACCGAAAAATTCTTTACATAAGCAGGAAGTTCTTCAATGTTCTTGGGACCTTCAAATTTTACATTTTTGTATTGACGCAAAACCTGCTCTCCATAAGCATAATTTACCCTTCCAATAAATGTAAATTCAACTTGCGGCAGGCCTTCAATTAGATACTGCATAAGGTCGTAGTCCGTTCGTTTGTCGATACTGCCAATAAAACCTATTTGTTTTTTTGAAGGGATCGAAGAACTAAAGGCAGTGCCAAATAGTTGCACATTGGCTGCGTTTTTTACAAGAAAGCAATTAGGAGAAAGATATTTTTTTGTTTCGTAAAGACCTTGTGAGGTAACAATTACAGCATCAACTATCTTACTAAACTTTTCTTCCATCCAGGCGCCATGTTTTTTTACATAGGTTGCTATTCCTATTTCATCATAACATAAATAAAGAAGAAGCTTTTCGTTTAATTGCTTGCCATTGATCAGCCCCATAGCAGGATTCAAAGAAACGATGTTCACTAAATCCTTATTCATATCCAGCCTTTTTAAAGATTGGCGCACAACCCTCCGAACCATTAAGCCATTGCATTTTAAAAGGAAATTGTACAATTTACCCTTCGGTAAAAAGTTTATGCTAAGGATCATAGGTGGAGTAAGAACATAAATTTCCCCTCCTGATTGCAATGCCACTTTTTTTATTCTGCTTTTGAAGCCAAAAACTTTTTTTACGGGAACATTCTTCTTCCTTTTTAAGCCGTCTATTACATCTTTTAATGTAAAAGGGTTATTAACGAAAAGCACCTTATTATTAGAAGCAAGTACCTTCATTAATTCAACCGTCGTACTTGCATAATTGCCTTCCCAGGAAGGAGATGATAAACAGATAATGTTTCTACCTTGAATCATAGGGCTTGCAAAATAAGAAAGATATTTTGCAAGCCCTATGACTTTTATAAAATTGGGATAACAGTGGTAATATCAATTTGTGATGAGGGTATTGCCACTTACAATCGTACCTTCTACACCGCTGGATAAATAGATGGAATGTTCCCAATCGGCAGGTGCATTGGGTATTAATAGTTTGTTGTTTTTAATTGTGGCAGGCAGGCTATTGTCCTTGTAACCACCTATTCTTACCGCTCCCCAGGGCTGGGGATATTTAATAGTATTGGTGTAAATATTGATTTGCTGCTTGGGACGTGTTTCAGAAAGAACGATCAGATCATTACAAAATATAGATTCTGCACCTCTATCAGTACCATTTTTTCCTACGTTTGTAATTGAGTTATTGTACACATTAATGGTTCCGAAAC
>JBQCHB010000307.1:0-6007 GCA_051955075.1 Flavisolibacter sp. | reverse complement strand
AAAAACGTTGCCCACCATAGCAGTCAGCTTACTATGGAACAAGTGTTGATCTTCATAAAAAATAATTTAAAAGAAAACGGCATTTTCTTTCTATTGTTTCCTTTTAAAAGAGAAAGAGAAATTGCATCAATGCTTTTTCGGCAAGAGCTTTTTACAGTTAAAAAGACACTTCTTAAACAAACTGATTTACACCAGCCTTTCAGGAATGTTATGATGGGAACGAATAAAAGAACAGATGTCCAAGAAATGTCTGTGCTGGCTATACGCAATGAGCACCAGGAATACACTGACGCTTTTACGCACTTACTAAAAGATTATTATCTATACCTGTAATCATTTTCCTTCCGCATAATCCTGAAGGTATTCAAACCGGGGAGTAAGTTTTCCTTCTTTTACAATAGTGGCGCCATCAATAATTTTTGACCCGCCGGAAAGTAAATCCGGTAAAATGTATTTGATCAGTTGTTCACCAAAATACTTTGAAGCATCTCTTGGTAATTCGTTGGGTAAATTCCCCACTGCCATTACATCAACGGAACCTGGCAAATAAGGCAGTGTTTTTTCCAAGCTTTTTTTATCAACACCATACACCGGATCTTTAATAGACTGATCACCTAAATTAATAGGAACGGAGCCATGGCTGTCATCAGTAATATCAGCAATCACCTGTATTCTGAAATCCGGAGACGCTATGTCTTCTTCATTAAAAAGCCTGGGCACATTTACATCCCAATAAATTCCGTTCATTAAAACATCTGTATGCGGTACGTATTCTTCAAACCGGCATTTATAGTCTTGGGGATAATTGTGAAAATGTTCACGGTTGTAGTTGCCGTTTTTTTCATGAACATACAGATCTGCACCTTTCAACTGCACATATACCGGGTAAGAAAAATTTCTCGCTGCATACTCTTCTTTTTCTACTTCAATAACACCCATCAAATTCATGATCTCCACGATGCCATGCGCCACACGCCCCGAACCGGTGACAGCAATTTTTATATTAGGAAGCTTTAAACCGAAATAACAATGAATTAACTCCTTAAAATCTTTTTGTTTGTATACTCTGTCTAACGTAAAACTTCCAGTACGATTGCCATAGGCCATAATGCCGTTGTGCGCCCCCACAATGCCGGCAAAAAAACCAAAACCAATAATTCTTTGCCCGTCCTCGTGTTCCATACACTCGTAATCAATCAGCGTACAATCTTTTCGCAGAATGGTTTGTAATAACAATTGGTTATACGGCTGTTTTTTTCTCGTGTGAGAAAAAAAAAGGTAAGTCTTATTTGGAAGCAGTTGTGCGGGAGGTACTTCTTTAATTCCCAAAATAATTTCACAATCGTTTAGGCTGTCTACTAACTCAACTCCTGCCCTTCTATATTCTTCATCTGTAAAACAACGGTTCTCCGATCGTTGGGTTTTTATTGAAACGGTGTCATAGTTTTTCATGATCCATTTACACTGTGCAGGTGTTAAAGCCACTCTATTATCCGCCGGAATCTTTCCTTCTTTCAATAAGCCAATTATTGCCATAAGAAAATCTTTGATTTCAATGAGTGCTTAAAGTTAAGCGGTTGTCGGGATTAGCTGATAGCGGGATATGTTTACATTATTTTGCCACTAAAAAATCTCCAGTCTGTTTTGTTAATAATTGTAAAGAAAAGTCGTCAAATACAATGAAAGTCCCAGCTTTGCAGGAAAGTATTTTATAAGAATAAATGAATGCAATTAAAACATTGTGGCGAATTATAAAGAAGGTGCTACTTCCTAAAAAAAGCTGTTGCAAATAATTTTTTATTTCAAAAATATTTAGCGAATCTGAACAGCAATTAAATGGAAAGTTGTAACATTGCACCCCTCAAAGTTCTTAAATAGATTGCCCGGGTGGCGGAATTGGTAGACGCAGCAGACTCAAAATCTGCCGCCTTCACGGGTGTGCTGGTTCGATTCCAGTCCCGGGCACCAGAATGCGATTTAAGGCAATTCTTTTTAGAATTGCCTTTTTTATTTTCTTCCATATCTCTTACCAGTAAGGGAATTTCGGCAAACAAAGAGTTTGTTCTTAGGGTTCTAACTGTCAAAGCTCTTCTTTTCTAATTCCTGCTTTAATTCATTTATCCGGACAGCATATTTATCTGTGTATTTTTCGTACAGTTCCTTTCATACAAGTGCTCCTACTTCTGCTCTTTTGTTTAACTTAGGCTTACAACCAACACTAATGCGCTGTCTTACATTTGTTTTTTTATTCGGAATTGCTATTTCTCAATCCGAAGCGCAGACGCCGCTTTATTCTCATTTTAAATTGTTTAAGGTTGAAGACGGATTGCCTCAGAGTTTTGTCAGCGGATTAACGCAAGACCAGGATGGTTTTTTGTGGATAGGAACCAGAGATGGCCTTGCCAGATACGACGGCAGGGAATTTAAAGTTTTCAGGCATGATAATAATGATAGCACCAGTTTGAGCTCCAATGTGATCATTGACCTGTATCTTGATCCGCAAAACCTGCTTTGGGTTACCTACGTAAATAACAAGATCGATTGCTTTGACCCGAGGCGATTGCGTTTGTCAGGGGAAAAGCCACCTCCTGAATTACAGGAGCTTTTATCAAGATATAAGGTTGGGAAATTTTTCAGGGATCATTCGGGAAAGTTTTGGCTGAACACCAATTACAAAGGTGTCATCTGTTTTGACCCCACGACACGAAAGATCACCGAATTTAATGCAAGCAATAAACAACTGGCAAGCAGCAATAACCTGGGAAGTGTGGAGAATATACAGGGAAGAATTTGTGTATTCACCGAAAAAGGAATTGAAATTTCAAATACGCACGGCACCAAAATGGAGGAATTTTTCTCTTATAATCCTGTGCTCCATTTCAAATTTATTGTTGGCGCATATAACAGAGTTGCATGTCTGCCTGATGGAAGACTGGTTTTGACGGAAACGAACCGTCTTATTCTTTTTGAACCCGCGAAAAAAAGTTTTTCTTCCATTTCTATTCCGAGAGTTCCCGAAAAGCAGGATATGATAAAGTATCTGATTAATGGTGCAGATGGACGAGTATATCTCGATGCTGCCGGCGGGATATATCGTTTGGAAAAAAATTCAACGATTACCTATCTATGGCAATCACCAAATTCAAACGCTTTCCGCAATGATGCCAGATCTTTTTTAGTTGATCGTTCAGGTGTTGCCTGGTTTGGCTCGAATGGTACAGGGCTTTATCAAATTGATTTGAACACCGTGGCTTTCACCAACAGGCTTTACAGCAAAAATTTTGTTACAGATAATCTCGGCATTTTACCGGGTTTAGCATTTGAAAAAATGCCCGTTTTATTTAGAGATGGGAAATGGGCTTATTCATTCCGCTATTGTTATGATGTAAGCGGGAATTTGTTTCTCAGCTATGCACAAGCTCAAAGCACACCTGGTACAGGGCAGGTATATGTTTACAAAAATCACTCGTTAGCACCACTGCCCGATACCGGCACAAGCAACCTGCCTGTAAAAGGATTATGTATTTCTTCTGGTGAATTATATGCGGTAGATCGTCTCGGAACTGTTCGCAAATGGAAAACCGGCGGCGGCCTGCCTCAATACACTGCTACGCTTCTGCATTTAAATATGCAAACCGGCGATGTGTCGGATGCGGAAGTAATTGACAAAACGATTTTGATTGCCGTAGAAAAAGATGGCTTATACAAAATTGAAAACGATCATATAGTTGAACACTATGTTTCCAAAGAAAATGATAAAAAGAGTTTACCAACCAACCAGTTGACTGACATGTGTAAAGACCCTGTCAATAAAAAATGTGTTTGGATCGGCACTTTGGGACAGGGATTAATGAAATGGGACATAGACAAGGGTCTTGAAAAAATTTATACAACAGCTGACGGCCTGCCAAACAATACGATTTATGGTATTGTACCTGACAACCAAAACAATTTGTGGATCAGTACTAATAAAGGCATTTGCCGTTTTGATTTGCGGGCAAAAACCTTTTACAATTTCGATGTACAAAATGGTTTAATAGCTAACGAATTCAACCGCTTTCACCATTTTGTCTTTCCGGACGGCCGCATTTCATTTGGCGGTCTTGAGGGCTACTCTGTCTTTGATCCGGCCTCATTCTCGGCTGATAATTTCCAAACACCTGTTGCCTTCACAAAATTACTCATTAATAATAGCGAAGCTCAATTATCAGCAGACGTAAATGAACTGTTAGAATTGAAGTTACCCTATGACAAAAACTTTCTCAGCTTTGAATTCGCCGGTCTCCAGTTTAGCCAGCCCGGTAAAATTCAGTATCGCTACATGCTAAATGGATTTGATAAAGACTGGATCGATGCCGGGATGCACAACCTGGCAACTTACACAAGATTGCCTCCGGGAAAATATACTTTACTGGTAAATGCTTCCAATACGTCCGGCCGGTGGAGCCCTTTTATCAAGCAACTTAACATTCGCATCACACCACCTTTTTGGGCTACCTGGTGGGCCTATACTTTCTATGCTCTTATCATTATTGTTTTGCTTAGGGTGTATTGGAAATACCATGTCAACCACATTCGTTTGCAAAATAAAATTGAGCTGGAACAAAGCAAGGCACTCCATTTACAGGAAGTGGATGAAATGAAGAATCGTTTTTTTGATAACATTACCCATGAATTTCGCACACCACTTACGCTGATTCTTACACCTATTGAAAAACTGAGTAAGGACGATTCTCTTTCCGCCCCGCACCGCAGTGTTTTATCTAATGCACATCGCAATGCCGAACAGTTATTGAAATTAATTAACCAGTTACTCGACATTTCAAAAATAGAATCGGGCCGGATGAAATTGAATTTGTCAACGGGTGAACTGGACAATTTTATCGAATCTTGTATAAGCCGATTTTGGTTACAGGCAAAAGAAAAAAAGCTCCGCCTTTCTTTTTCAAATGAAGGTGTGAGAGGTCATTATAATTTTGATGAGGAAAAATGGGAAAAGATCATTGTCAACTTGCTGGGCAACGCTATAAAATTTACGCCGGCAGGAGGAGAAATCTTTATTTCACTAAAATCAATACCGGGAACAAGACCTTCGCAGGCAAATATTGAATGCTCTGTAGCTGATTCGGGAATAGGAATTGCGCAGGAAAAATTACCCAGGATCTTTGATCGCTTTTATATGGCAGACGATTCCGGCACACGAAGTCACAGCGGCACCGGCATTGGCCTCTCGCTTGCCAGGGAATTGACGCAACTGATGAATGGAAAAATTGAAGTAAAAAGCGAATATGGCATTGGTACCACCTTCAGCGTTACTATTCCCGTTGAAAAAATCGTAATGACCGCTAAATCGAAATTTATAACTGAAGAAAATGATGTTCCGGTGGCTGGAAATAAATTTGAGCTTACACAGAAGGAGATCAATGATGGTCCTTTATTGTTAATTGTTGAAGACAATGATGAGCTGCGGTCGTTTATTACTGAAGGCCTGTCTGAACGTTGGCGGGTGATGGAAGCAGCTGATGGAAAAGATGCACTCGAGATTATTTTAAAAGAATTGCCCGATATAGTTGTCAGTGATGTAATGATGCCCGAAATGGATGGAGTGGAACTTTGCAGTATTTCGAAAAATGACAGTCGCACGCAACATATCAGTTTCATTTTACTAACGGCAAAGGCGGCTCATCAAAGTAAATTAACAGGTCTGGGCGCAGGTGCTGATGAATATCTTACCAAGCCATTTCATTTTGACGAGTTGGAATTGAGAATTAAAAACCTGGCCGGGCAACAGGAAAGATTGCGAAAGCATTTACAAAAAGAGCTATTACCGGCAGAACCGTTGCCAAAATTGCCGCATGTCAACAACCTGTTTATTCAGGAGCTTTATAAATACCTTGATGAACGTTTGGATGATCGGGATATGAACGTGGAAACGCTTGCGCTGGCCATGAACATGAGCCGCCGCACCCTGAACAGAAAGCTAAAAGCCATTCTGAACATTTCTTCC
>JBQCHB010000306.1:0-2653 GCA_051955075.1 Flavisolibacter sp. | reverse complement strand
TAAATAGAATTCGTGAAGCCTTTGTAAGATTGGTAGCAGGTGCGTTCACTGTTGGTGGTTCATCATCTACAAAAGCCTGGTAAGTTCCAAACTGCCTGAACTTAGCTGCCAGCCAGCCATTCTGCCATTGCGCTTTCTGCACAAATGTTTTTGTACCGGAAATGTTTTTGATTACCAGTTTGTCTTTTTGTTCCTGTGTTAGAGTAGAAGAAGGCTTTATTCTTACTGTAACAGAATCATGTGCAGGAGTGGCGGCGCTTAAAAAGCTATAGAGCAAAGACGCTGCTTTCGTGTTGTCGGCAGCACTGGAAAAACTAACAAAAGCCGTATCATACAGAGTTGCTTCAGTGGTAAACAATTCAAAGTCGCTCCGCTCAAACACGTTTACATTGTTGGGAAGGAATTTTTCTGTGCCTGTTGTTGCGTAAGCTTTATTCAAGCTTGCATCATACTGTACCCTGAATTGAACCTTGGAAATGTTTTTATTGGCATCCTGCACTTCAATCATTACTGTATGAACGGCGTTATCGTCTAAATGGATAATGCCATCGCCGCCAAACAAGTTATAAGCAACTTTTGCAGCGCCGGGCAAAGGGCTAATATGTTGCAAAGAAGCGCCGCCTCTGGCTTTGTAAGGATAGTCTGTCTGCGCATTGATGTATCGTGTTTCATCATAGCCAATGTTATCCAGTAAAAATTGTGAAACTGGTTTTTCATCAACATGCATTTCTGCACAATAAATGCCACAATGATTAGGCGTGGCGCTAAAACGATCATAAGCGCCGATAGCAAAACTTATTTTGTCTGAGCCGACACGAAGCGTGGAGGAAGCTAAACTGTAACCTGAGGCAGTTTTCTTTAGTGTTAGAAGTTGTGGAGGTTGATTATAGGTACTTTTATTCCTGTCGTACATAGCCAAATGCAAAACAGTTGGCGGCACAGCATCTGCCAGCGGAAATTTGAATAGCAAAGGGTTCAGGCATTTTTCTGTTTTTGTATCTCTTATTTCAAAGTGTACATGCGGCCCTTGTGATGCGCCGGTGCTGCCACTGCGGGCAATAAAATCTCCTTTTTTAACCGGGAAAAGATCGGCCGGCAATATGAGATTGATGGCCCACGATTGTTTTGCGTACTGTTGTTTTTCAACGTACGCCGCCAATGCGGGGAAAAATGCATTCAAGTGTCCATATACAGTAGTATATCCATTAGGGTGATTGATGTAAATAGCCTGGCCAAATCCGCCAGGTTCCACCGAAACCCTTGCGATATAACCATCTGCCGCGGCATGCACGGGCAAATTCACTCTTTGCTGTGTGCGAATGTCTAAACCCATGTGCCAGTGATTGGCACGTATCTCACCAAAATTGGCAACCAGCTGCATAGGTATATCCAATGGATGCCTGAAATAATTTTGAGGATAAGTTTGCGATTGAGCGGAATAAAAAGCGATAAAAAGAAATAGAAAGCAAAAAAATCTTCTAACCATCATGTGCCGTTTAAAATAGGAAAATGAACACTCTTGTTTGTAAATAAAAAAGCTGGGCATAAAATTGGTAACTTAATAGAGCAATAAAAAATTTATTCAGTTTAAAAAATCTTAAACATGAGTGTCAATAACAAACATCTGGCAACTTTCTTACTTGGAGCTGCAGCCGCTTTTGGTGCCTATAAGTATATGAACATGACCGATGAACAAAAGGAAAAGCTGGCGAGTGATATTAAAGACAAGGCCAATAAATTAAAAAAATCGGCCCTTGATGCGGAAGACCAGGCTATGGACTATTTCAATGAACTGAAAACAAAAGGTGCTGATGCACTGAAAGAACACCTGCCAAAAGTGGAAGAATTTTTTGAGGGTTTATTTAAAGGTGGAACTAAAGCCACGAATCAGGAAGCAACAGGAAATACTTCTGCTAACTAAAGTATATTTCCCCTTGCCCAATTGCGGTATGATATTTTATTGTGGTACATCCTGTTAGTAACCAAATTGTTTAACCCCGGTCGTACCGGAGTCATCCGGAAGACCACAAAAACTTATGTTATGACACGTAAAGCCGGTATCGGTTCTCTTTTGTTGTTAGGCGCTGCTGCCTTTGGAGCCTACAAATATTCTAAAATGAGCGACCAACAAAAAAAAGATCTTCTTGACAAAGGCAAAAAATTAGTGAATGATAACCTGGGTGGCGTTGGTAATATGTTCGGTAAAAAAGATGGAAGAGCCGTTGCAAGTGCAACCGCTTAGGCGCTTTTATCAACAGGCTGTTAATAGTCAAAAATCATTGCAGCGGTAAAACTTCATTTACCCTATTTTTGCACCCCGGACAAATGTCCGGGTTTTTTGTATCCTTAACTCAAGTTGATTAGTTCACTGGTGCACGGTTTTATGTATAGTGGCTTCAACCTGTGAACTTACAAACCCCTGGACTTGTAAATTCAAACACAGATGCCTAAAGACTCCTCTATAAAATCAGTTTTAATTATCGGTTCCGGACCCATTGTTATTGGACAAGCTTGCGAGTTTGATTACTCCGGTACACAGGCTGCACGCAGCTTGCGGGAAGAAGGGATTGAAGTTATTCTTATAAACAGCAATCCTGCTACCATCATGACCGACCCGATGATGGCGGAAAAAGTGTACTTGTTGCCATTGACT
>JBQCHB010000305.1:0-3878 GCA_051955075.1 Flavisolibacter sp. | reverse complement strand
CGAATCCCTACTTCTTTGGCGCGCTTTGCAGAACGGGCAGTGGTTAGGTTCACAAAATTTATAGACGCGATTAATAACACAAACAATGCAATCCCCGAAAGCAGGTAAGAGTACATCGGGTCGCTCGAATTGACGTCATTTGCCGGAAGGCTGGTACTTAAATGCATATCAAGATACGGCTGCAAAAAATAGGTGCTACCGATTTTAGCATCAGCTCCAAATCCAAACTTTTTTGCCAGCATTTTATAAGTTGATGTTGCATCTTTTATAAAGAAAGTCTGCATCTGGTTTTCAACTGTTTGCAGGTTGGCTTTGTCGTTCAATACTACAAATGTGTTCAGGAAGTTTCCTAAGAACCAATTTGCAGTATTACTAGCATCTTCAACCGATTCTTTCAAAGGAAGCAACACATCAAATTGTAAGGAAGAATTTTGAGGGCAACGTTTTGCAACAGCAGTTACTCTGTAAGGAACAAAAGTGGTATCTTCTTTTACCATCAATACTTTGCCCACAGCATCAGTTGTAGCAAAATATTTTTTGGCGGCATCTTCACTCAACACAATAGAATGTGGCTCTGACAAACATGTTTTTGCATTACCGCTTAATAACGGGAAAGTAAATATGGAAAAGAAGTTTGAGTCAACATACAACAGGCTCTGCGATTGTACTTCAGTTCCTTTTTTTATATCTTCTACACCATTTTGTACGCGCACAAAAGATTGTATGTTCGGAATGTTTTGTGTAAATCTTGGGCCCGGCAAAAAGCCGGTATTGCTTATTTCTTTTTCCTGCCCTTGTTGATTCGACTTTAATACTACGCGGTAAATATTGTTTACATTTTTATGGAACCTGTCAAAACTCACTTCATCTTTTACATACAACATAATTAACATGGCACAAGCCAGGCCAAGGCTTAAACCAGCAACGTTTATAAAAGAATAAACCTTGTTTCGTGCGAGATTACGCCATGCAGATTTGAAATAATTTTTAAACATTTTATTTTCGTTTATAGATAACCGTTATATAGTAAACCAATAAATAATCGATTTTTTACTCTGCACTCAGCATTTACCACTCACTCTGTTCTCAAACTCTTCACCGGGTTTGCCAATGCTGCTTTTATTGCCTGGAAAGTTATTGTGAGCAATGCAATCAATATCACTAATAATCCTGACAATGCAAACACCCACCACGAAATACTTACATGGTAAGCAAAGTTTGCAAGCCAGTCGTTCATAATCAACCAGCCCAATGGGATGGCAATAAAGATTGCAATAACAACAAGTTTTAAAAAATCTTTTGAAAGCATAGTTGTAATACCTGCAGCGCTTGCTCCAAACACTTTTCGTATTCCAATTTCTCTCGTGCGTTGCAAAGTCATTAACGATACAAGCCCAAGTAAACCCAGGCAACTAATTATAATAGCAACCATCGCTGAAAGCCAAACAACTTTTTGCTGAAGTTCTTCTTTAGTATAAAGGCTGGCTATCTGGTCATCAACATAATGATATTCAAAAACATCAGCCGGAAATACCTGTTGCCATCTTTGCCGTATTTCATCCATGGAATGCGACAAATCACCACCACTTAACTTTACCGCAATCGAACTAAATTTTCCAGGAACATCAGCAATAACAAGCGGTGAAATGGGAACAGCTAATGATTGTGAGTTGAAATCTTTTACAACGCCGACTATGTTTCCAATCTCATCATTAAATTCTCCTATAGTCATTTTCTTACCCAATACATCATCAGGGTTTTTCATTCCAAGTTCCTTAACCATTTTTTCGTTGATAAGAAACTCTGCTGTTGCAAAACCCTCTCTTAAATTTCTGCCTGCAATGATGTGTAATCCAAACGTGGTCACATAAGATGAATCACCTACTTCAGAAAGTCCTTTCCAGGATGCCCAATCTCTGCCATCGTACTTTATCGATCCGCCCCAATCATTATCTGATGAAGGTGAGGCATGACAAAAACTATACGATCTAACCTGCGGGATTTTATTAAGCTGATCGCTTAAATAATTTTTCTTTGCCAATGAAGTATCTGGCAAAGGCAACATGACCACAAGGTTACTGTTAAAACCAATATCAGTGTTTTTTAGAAATTGAACCTGCATCACCATAATAATTGTACAAACAATCAGCATACAAGCGACCGTATTTTGAGCAACAATCAGAACCTTTTTTAGCAGGCCTGATCTCCATGAACCGATTACATTTTTAAAAGCCCTTTCAACAGGTATTCTGCTTAAAACAACTGCAGGATAAATTCCTGAAATTATGATCAACCCAACCAGAAGGCAACATAAAAACAACACCAAGTCTTTATAAGAAATTATATAGACGGGATTTTGCACAAACAGCGTTTTATTTGCCACAGAAAAAAGTGCTGAAACCGCAATAACAGAAATAACAGCAGCAATGATTAAGGTAAGAAGTGTTTCAGTAATAAACTGACAGAAAAGTTTCCAGGGTGTTGCTCCAAGAACTTTTCTTGTACCAATTTCAACCAGTCTTTTTGATTGTTGTGCAATGGAAAGATTTACATAGTTCACACTTGCTATAATCAAAATGCAAATACCAATAAGCACTAATGTATACAACAATGATTGCTGAATAACGCCACCATATTCAGTATTAAAATGTACATCCTTTAACGGCTGCAGAAAAAAATGATAATATTTCGCGTTGTTACCTAGCTCAGTTTTTGCCAGGTTGTTGATCTGTGTTTCCGCTGATGACTTTGACTGCAGACTATTTAAGGTGAGGTAAAGAGAAGTGTTATCACTTATCCAGCCCCAATCGGTAAAAAAATTGTTTTCCTTATTTGGAAAAACATTTCTATAAGAAGCGAGTGAAACATACATCGACGATTTCAGATCTGAATTGTATGGTGCATCACTTATAACACCGATAATTTTTATAAGAACATTGTTTGGAAAAACAATTGTTTGATCAATGGGGTTTTGTTTGTCAAAATATTTATTAGCAAGCGATTGCGTTATTACAGCCGTGTTTGGATAAAGCAATTGCTTTGCATCTCCTGAAGTAAAAGTATAGTCAAACATAGAAAACCATGAGGGGGATACAAAGGATATATTTTTATCCTCTTTAAATCTTTTCTCCGCATTATCATTTTTTACAGCTATTGTAAAACTGTTATTACCCAGCATAACAGAGGAATTCCTGATGATCGGACTATCCGCAGACAAAGCCTTATACATGCCCATTGAGGCGCCTTTAACATGAACCATTTTATCAAAATAAATTTCATTAACAACCCTGTAGGTGGCAGTTGCATTTTTATGATAACGATCAAAGCTGAAATGAAAAGAAATGAACAGGTACAAAAATGAAGCACAGGTAATACCAAGCGATAAACCCAGAATGTTTATCAGCGAATAAAATCTTTTATTGCTAATATGTCTCCATGCTGTTTTAAAATAATTTTTGAACATCTTATTTTCGTTTAGTCATCACTGTTATATCTAGTAAATAAACAAATAACCTGAATCCTTATTTTCTCCATTAGTCCACAGCCTGACCTTCGGTTCCGACCGCTACAATCACTCACTTCTCAAACTCTTCACAGGATTTGCCATTGCGGATTTTACCGATAATGTGCCTATTGTTATCAATGCAATTAAAAGTGTTAGTACACCGGCGCCGGCAAACATCCACCATGCAGGACTAACATGGTATGCAAAGTTCTGCAGCCAGAGATGTAGCACCATGTAGGCAACAGGCCATGCGACCAGGTTAGCGATCAGTATCCACAAAACAAATTGCCGTGAAATAGTTGCAGCTACTTCAGTAATGCTTGCACCTAGAACTTTTCTGATACCTATTTCTTTTTTACGTTGTTCTGTAACA
>JBQCHB010000304.1:0-5994 GCA_051955075.1 Flavisolibacter sp. | reverse complement strand
CTGTCTTTTCAAAATCCATATCTAATTGCTGGCCTTCGCAAACTTCCTTAGCTGTTTTATTAAAAAGATCAATGATAGCGAAGGAATATTTATCTGAAACCTTATTGAGATAATCGTAAGCAGTGACAAGCATAACATCGCCTGCCAAAAGCGCCGTGCTGGAACCAAATTTTTCGTGAACGGTTTGCATACCGCGGCGCAGCGGCGCATTGTCCATTATATCGTCGTGTATCAGTGTAAAATTGTGAAAGAGCTCTATAGCGGTGGCTACATTCCAGGCATCACTGTTGATTTCATCAAATAATTCATTAGCCATCAAACACAATACAGGCCTGATGCGCTTGCCGCCTAATTGTAAAAAATAGCGGTTAGGCTCGTATAATGACCGGGGTTCTGAAGGAAAATGTTCTGCTGTAAATTTTTCTGTAAACTGTTGTGATAATTGTTCGAATGAATGCATTACTCTTCTGCTTTTTTCTTTTTACGTTTTTGTTTTGGCTTTGATTGTTCTTTCTCTTCCAGCATTGTAGTGAGCACCCACTCATAGTCCAACTGCCGTTTTTCCAAATTAGCAGCAATTACTTTTATTCTTACCTTATCTCCCATTCTGAATTTTCTTCCGCTGCGCATACCTACAAGGCTGTAATCGCTTTCTACCAACCGGAATTCATCGTATTCTGCCAGGCTTGTTATGCTCACCATCCCTTCGCATTT
Organism: Flavisolibacter sp.; assembly: GCA_051955075.1. GTDB lineage: Bacteria > Bacteroidota > Bacteroidia > Chitinophagales > Chitinophagaceae > Flavisolibacter. Next base: position 5,280 of record JBQCHB010000304.1, on the reverse strand, counting down.
GTGTTCTACTGTTTCAACCCAAAACCCAAAAGAAGCTACACCACTTATCACACCATCAAACTCTTCTCCCAAAAACGCACGCATATATTCTACCTGCTTGTATTTATTGGCGGCTCTTTCAGCATCCATCGCTGCCCTTTCTCTTTCGCTGCAATGTTTGCATTTTTGCTCCATTTTTTTATCAGGCCTGACCTTCTTGCTCAGCACTTCTTCGAGCACCCTATGAACCATTACATCAGGGTAGCGGCGGATGGGTGAAGTAAAATGACAATAGTTTTCAAATCCCAATCCGTAGTGGCCGATATTTTCCGTAGTATATACAGCCTTCGCCATAGTGCGAATGCCTAATTGCTCCAGCACGTGTTGTTCGGGTTTGCCTTGTACATCTTTCAACATGGTGTTGAACGACTCAGCAATTTTTTCCGGCGTCGATGTGTCGAACTTGTGGCCAAACTTGCGGGCGAAAGCCATGAAGGGCATAAGCTTTTCTTCGGAAGGAAGATCATGCACACGGTAAGGAAAGGGAAGCGGTTTTTTATTTATCTCAATTTTTGAAACATTTTCCGCAACATATTTATTGGCCAGCAGCATAAATTCTTCGATCAACTGATGCGCTTCTTTGCTTTCTTTTACCACAATGCCAATTGGCTTTGCATTTTCATCTAATTTGAAACGTACTTCAGTGCTGGAAAAATTAATGGCGCCTGCATCAAAGCGTTTCTTCCGCAAGCGTTGTGCAATGCTGTTCAACAACAAAATTTCATCCCTGTATAAACCATCTTCTTTTTCAATAATTTCCTGCACTTCCTCGTAAGTAAAACGGTGATCGGAATGAATAGCTGTTCTTCCAATCCAATATTGTTTTACTTGTCCTTTTGGCGTCATTTGAAAAACGGCGGAGAACGTAAGCTTGTCTTCGTTTGGACGAAGCGAGCACAAAAAATTGGAAATATGTTCAGGCAACATCGGGTTCACCCTATCCGGTAAATACACCGAAGTTGCTTTTTGATAAGCATTTTCGTCCAGCTGCGTTCCGGGCTGCACATAATGGCTTACATCAGCAATGTGAACGCCAATTTCGTAATTGCCATTTTTTAAAACACGAATGGAAAGCGCATCGTCAAAATCTTTGGCATCAATAGGGTCAATGGTGAAAGTGAGTATATCTCTAAAGTCCTTTCTTTTTTTTATTTCATCTTCCGAAATTGTGTCCGGAATTCTAGCCGCCTCTTCCAGCACTTCGTCAGGAAATTCAATTGGGAAACCGTTCTCCAGCAAAATCTCTTTCATGGCCACATCATTGCTATCTTCTTTGTTCAGCACATTTACCACCTCGCCTACCGGACGCTTTTTTGTATCCTTTTCCCATTCTACAATTCGTACTACCACTCTATCACCATCTTGTGCATTGTTGAAGGCAGATTGCGGTATAAAAATATCAGGCATTTTTTTACTGCCTTCTCCCACAAAAAAAGCAAAACCTTTATTCATTTCCAGCTTGCCTACAAACTCCATTTGCTTTCTCTCCAACACATCCACAACCGTCCCCTGCATGCGTTTTCCACCTTTGCTCGGATCTACCTGCACACGAACCGTATCACCATGTAAAGCTGTATTGAAATCGCCGGGTTTTACAAGTATATCCGTTTCCAAACCGTTCACCACCACAAAGCCCATCCCTGACCTTGTAATTTCCAGCACACCTTTATACTCATCAAGATGCTTATCTTTTTTCTTTCCCGATTTTTTAGAATTTTTCCGTCCCATACTGGTTAAGCGGGTTGTTTAAAGTTTTGAATGAACTGCATCACGCTTTCTGTAAATTCATTTTCCTGGTTAAACAGGAATTTTTGTTCAATTGGCATTACATAAAAAGGTATGCCATTTATCTCAGACCTGAACTTCATTAAACGCATGGCATCTTTTTCAGTGGTTAAAAGAATTTTCCTTTCAGATTCCATGCTTTTAAACTTCTTCATGATGTCACGCCAATCATCAATCGTAAATATATGATGATCTTTATAATGCATCATATTGTAGGTTTGAATGCGTTCTTCAAGATAGTTCTTTAATGGCTTAGGATTGGCAATACCCGTTATTAAAAGAACTTCCGTTTGCTCATCTATAAACCTGAAGCTATGCTTGGTAATGTGGTAAGGCGTTCCGTACGAAATGCAACTGAAAAATATTTTTTGATGCGGCAAGGGTTTGATCTCTTTTATAATTTCTTTTCTTTCCTCTTCCGACAAATTGGACCTGCATTTGGTAACCACAATAATGTCAGCTCTTTTGTACGAACCTGGCATATCCCGCAGGTCGCCTGTTGGTAAAAAAAAATCTCTTGTAAATAAATTGCCATAGTCGGAAAGTACAATGTTCAATCCGGCTTTTATGGAGCGGTGCTGGAAAGCATCGTCGAGAACGATCACCTGCGTTTCACGCCGGTCGTGCAGCAACTGCGGAATGGCAACAATCCTTTCTTCGCCGACTGCTACCGGAACATCAGGAAACTTTTGATGGAAAAGCATTGGTTCATCGCCAATGTCAAGCGCTGTTGTCTCATCGTTTGCCAAAGCATAACCTTTTGTTTTTCGTTTGTACCCCCGGCTAAGCGTTGCTACTTTGTAATCGTTTTTTAAATGCTGCACCAAAAACTCTACCATGGGCGATTTGCCGGTGCCGCCAACCGAAAGATTGCCTACGCAAATTATAGGAAGCCCGAACGATGTGGAAGGAAGAATATTTTTATTGTAAAGCCAGTTTCGGATCCAAACAATCAATCCATATAAAATAGAAAATGGCAGAAGAAGAATGCGAAACGATTTCAAAAACCAATTAGAAAACATAAGTCCGTTGCGGTGTGATACAAAGGTCTAAAGGTACGTCAAATTCATTGGCATCATCCACAGCATCAATGGCCTCAAAATAGGAAAGGCCGATCTTGATGCAGTCGCTTCTGCAATCTTTTAAATAACGGTCGTAAAACCCTTTGCCATACCCTATCCTGTTGCCTTTTGTATCAAAAGCCAGCAAGGGAACAATTACTACATCAAGCAATGATGGTTCAATGATTTCGTTATCCAAAGGTTCTGGAATATTATAAGCATTGGCCTCGAAAATGCTGTCTGCATTACATAAAACGGCCTGCATGGTTTGATTGTGAAACGCGGTTTTAGGATAACAAATATTAAGGTTGGGATTTTTAAAATGCAGGTGGTCTGTGATGAGAAAAGTATCGACTTCATTATTTTCCTCAATAGGATAAAAGCTTAGAACATAATTTACAAAAGGAAAGTCAATGGTTTGAAACTGTATCAGCAGCAGATCATCCCATTTCATTTTATCGGTTGATGAAATGGCGTCTCTGTTTTTGCGAAATATTTCTCTTGCTTGTTTTTTTAGCATGGTTTGAAGGTGTAAATTTTGTTACCGGCCTTAGAATTTCTTATCACCGCCTGTTGCGTCGCACCCTTGTACGTTCAATGCTTCATTCAGCTTGCATTCCGCGAAGACGTAAAGAAGTCAGCACTTTGTTGACCTTCGCATGAAACTAATTTTCAAAAATGGAAAAAATGGTTGTTCCATAATTTCGTGCCGATTTAAAAAAAGGAAAATGCTCATAATTGTTTCGTGGCGTATGTTCTAAAATAAAACAGCCGCTTTCTTTCAGCAATCCTTTTTCGAAAATAAGTTTTGGCAATTCGTCAATGGTCTGCAAAGCGTATGGCGGGCCTGCAAAGATGAAATCAAATTTTTCTGTACAGGTATCAATAAAGCGAAACACATCAGACTTTACTACCTTAAAATTTTTCAATCCAAGTGCTTCAGAAGTTTTTTTAATAAACGAAAACATCTGCGTGTCTTTTTCAACGATCGTCAGGTCTTGCGCTCCTCTTGATGCTAATTCGTAACTAATGCTGCCTGTGCCACCAAAAAGATCCAGTGTTTTTAATTCCTCAAAATCGAGATTGTTTTGCAGCACATTGAACAGTCCCTCCTTCGCTATGTCAGTCGTTGGCCTTGTGTACGGCATCTTTGCAGGCGGGTTAATTCTTCTACCACCCAAGTCTCCACTTATAATACGCATGCGGCGAGGTTGTAGGTTGATGAAAAAAAGTGTTGCGGATGTTCATGCTGCGTAAACGATACAGAAGACGCCGGTGCAAAATGTATATGGAGAAAATAATGATGCAGCTCTTTGTATAGTGCAGAATCTTCCTCCACCAAACCGGAAAGAATTAAGTAAACCTCCGATTGATCCAATTGCAGTTCTGAACAAATTTTTAGTAAATAGTACACCACATCAAGCGGCGTTTTGTAAGCATATACCTGGGCCAGCTGCACCTGTGATTCTTTTTTTACCAATACCCTGAAATGTTGCGTAGTAAAGTGAACAGAAACCTGGTTTTCGGCAGCAAAGCCATTGTATGTTTTCAATAATGGCGTATAAGCATGGATAAATTTTGCCTGCGGAAATTCATTTTTTATCAATGCAAAAACAGTCATGGGAATGGAATATACATTTACTATTTGCCACTCGTTAATTGTATCGCTTAAAGCATATTGCATCGGATGGTCATAAATGAGTTGTACCAGTTCTTCGCCATTGCCAGCGTATTTTGCTGGTGTTAATGAGGCGGTAGGATAAGAAGAGCAAACCAACACATCGGAGAACTCCTTGTTCCTCAGTTCGGCCATGATGGTTTTCAATTGTGTTTCCATTTCAAATTCATCCACGAAAAAATATTTCAGTGCCCCGATAGTGTTATTGGCCTTACTGAAAAAGGTGTAACTGCAATGGTCGGCGCCTAATTCTATCAACAAGATCTGAGCTTCGCCAGAAGGTTGGTCGTTTTCTATATGAAAAAGTGTTTTCAAACTTTTATTTTTTGCAAAGTACGTATTTCGGCAAAATGTTATTTACAGAAAAATTGTTTCAGTAGCTTGCGGTCTTTTTCGTTATGGCCGATAAACTGCAGGTTGACATATCGTATAAACAAATCCTGAAGATTGCCTTACCTATTGGACTGGCTTTGCTGGTTCCGCAGTTTAACTTCATTGTCAATAATATTTTCCTTGGCCACTTAAGTGAAGAAGCCCTTGCCACCGCCAGTATTACAGGTGTGTATTATTTAATTTTTGCCGGTATTGGTTTTGGGCTGAACAATGGTTTGCAATCATTGATCTCCCGTCGTGCAGGCGAAAACAGGCCAGAAGAAATTGGTAAGATTTTTAACCAGGGGATTCTTATTTCTTTTGCCATTGCAGCTTTCGGCATTT
>JBQCHB010000303.1:0-6920 GCA_051955075.1 Flavisolibacter sp. | reverse complement strand
GTAAAGGCGTTATCAATAAACACACTTTCTTCATCATCCCTGATGTTTACCAATACCATCAGCGAGCATGTCGTTTTTTGTGTTTAATTTTTACCTCTTTTACACCCTTTAACTTTACATCATGCTTAGCAAGGAAAACTTTGAAAGAAACATCAATGGCAAACCCGTTTCGCTGTATACACTAAAGAATGGACTGAACACTACCCTATATGTTACCAATTACGGTTGCCGCATAGCTGGCCTGCAAGTAATGGATAAAAACAACAATGCCGTAAGCGTGGTAATGGGTTACGATACCATCGACGGTTATTTAAACACAAAAGAAGTATATCATGGCGCTACCGTTGGCCGCTATGCCAACAGGATAGCAAAGGGAAGGTTTCAATTGAACCACCACGAGTATGAACTGGCCATTAATAACGGGCCTAATCACCTGCACGGCGGGCCACAGGGCTTTCATTCAAAGGTTTGGGATGTGGATGAAGTAACAGATAACAGCATTACCCTCTCCTACCTTTCTCCTGATGGCGAAGAAGGTTATCCCGGCAACATGACAGTGACAGTAACCTTTAGTTTATCGGCACAGAACGAAGTGGTGATAGCTTATAGAGCAATCACCGACAAACCAACGGTATTGAACCTTACCAATCATGCGTATTTTAATTTGAATGGTGTAGGCAGCGGAAACGTTTTTGAGCACCTGGTGCAGATCAACGCCAACCATATTACGCCTGTAGATGAAAACCTTATTCCTACAGGTATTTTAATGCCGGTGGCAGATACGCCTTTTGATTTTACCACTGCACAAACCATAGGCAAAAGGATCAATGACAATGATGTGCAACTACAACGCGGCAATGGCTACGATCATAATTACGTGCTGAACGGAGATTTGCACAAGGTGGGCTTTGCAGCAAAAGCTATTGGTGATAAAACAGGTATTGTGCTGGAAACATTTACCGACCAGCCGGGCATGCAGTTATACACAGGCAAGCATACTTTGTTTTGTTTTGAAACGCAACACTTCCCCGACTCGCCGCATCATTCCAACTTTCCAACAACAGTGTTAAACCCGGGGGAGGCTTTTGAATCGACGACGGTGTATAGGTTTAGTTGATGAAGTTGATAAGTTGATAGGTTGACCGAGTTGATAGGTTGAAGAGCATGGATTAGGAAATGATTGAAATGACCCCAAGAACGGTTGTTTGCCATGCCGAGGCACGAGGCATCTTTGGGTTATATAATAGTGAATGATATAAAGAGTGAAATAGTTAACCACATTTGCTGTAGAGCAGTCCAAAGATCCCTGCCCAGCCTGTGCTGACGAAGGAAGCATCGCAAAGACAAACAAGTGATTGCCGGTTTCAATTATCCCGAAAATTGAAGTGCCGATAAACCTCTTGCTTGTCTTCCCGACGCAGCAGGGATCTTTGGACTTCACTTTAAGAACTGGTACTAATAGTATTACTCTTTACAATGGTCGTTTACAATACAATTCAAAGATGCCTCGTGCCTCGGCATGACAAGCAAGAGGCGTTATGCTTTTGAACCTTTCAACTAATCAACCACTCAACCTATCAACCTATCAACCACTCAACCTATCAACCCTTCAACTACGCTCCCATCTCACTCGTTCCGTCTTCCGTTTGGGCAATGTAGGATGTAAGCTCTAAGTTCATTGCCTGCCGGTACGATTGGGAAAGTTGTTCCACCAGGTTGTCTATGGCATCGTCCTTTACGATATTAATGGTGCAGCCGCCAAAGCCGCCGCCCATCATGCGGGCACCCAACACATTGGAATCATGGCGGACAGCATCAACCAGGAAATCAAGTTCTTTACAACTTACTTCGTATTCTTTGCTCAGGCCATCATGTGTTTGAAACATCTTCTGGCCCAGGGCTTCAATGTGTCCATTCTTTAAATCTTCGCAGGCGGCCAACAGGCGCAGGCTTTCTTCTACCACGTATTTGCAGCGGCGGTACACCAGTTCGTTCTTTGGCTTTACAAATTCTTCAAGCATCAACAGGCTCACGTCACGCAAACTGTTTACATTGGGATAGTGTTCTTTCACCAGCGCCACGCCTTCTTCGCATTGCTGCCGGCGGGTGTTGTACTCCGATGAAGAAAGAGAATGCTTTACATTGGTATTGAGCAGAACAATTTTATAGCCTTCCAGTTGCAGGGGCACATATTCATATTCCAGGCTCTGGCAATCTAACTTTATTACATGGTCTTTTTTGCCAAACAAGCTGGCAAACATGTCCATGATGCCTACTCTTACTTTGGCAAATTCATGTTCGGCTTTTTGCGCCATAAAGGCAAGGTCTTTCCTGGATAGTCCCAGGCCAAACAACTCATTCAAGGCAAAGCCTGTGGCACATTCCACGGCGGCAGAAGAAGAAAGGCCGGAACCAATAGGCACATCGCCATCTATATTCAAATTGAAACCGCTGATGGCATGTCCTTGTTTATTCATTTGGTCTACCATGCCCAGGATATAATTCGGCCACACGCCCTGGGCTTTAGAAGAAGGGTCTGTGGGCTTTACTTCTGCAACGCTGGTTTCAAACGACTCGTTGAATTCTTCCGAGTGCAGTACGATCTTATCGTCGGTCCTTTTTGCAATGCCAATATATATGGCTTTATCAATAGCTGCGGGTAATACAAAACCATTATTGTAGTCGGTATGTTCGCCAATGATATTTACCCTGCCCGGCGACCGGAACAGCCTTGGTTCTTCGTTAAACCGGTTCCTGAACTTTTCGCTAACCTGCTGCAACATTTCCTTATTGATTGCCATAATAATGATGAAGATCAAATAATTTTAAATAGATAATATCGTTGTAAAAATAAGACCCTTATCATTCACCCTGCATATTTCCTATTTCAACGACAAATACTAAATTTTAGCGAAATGCCATTTGCATCCTTTATACTTTGCTATTATTTTGAGTCTTAATTCCGATACAGAAAAAACCGGAATAATCTAATAACCTATACTATATGTTAGCCACCAAAGTTACCGTGCCTTTTTTAGAGCATGACCCCGAACTGGCCCACCGCTGGCCAGCAGCAAAAGCAGCAGAATGGATGGAAAGAAACGGATGGTTAGTGGGATGCAATTATGTTCCCGGCAATGCCATCAATCAATTAGAAATGTGGCAGGCCGAAACCTTCGATCCTGCACGCATTGACAAAGAACTGGGCTGGGCTGCCGCCATTGGTTTCAACACCGTAAGAGTTTTTCTTCATCATCTATTATGGCAGGAAAATCCTGAAGGCTTTTTATCACGCATTGACCAGTTTCTTTCTATTGCACACAAACATGGCATCAGGTCTATGCTGGTTTTGTTTGATGCGGTCTGGAATCCTTTTCCCAAACTGGGCCCTCAGCCACAACCCAAGCATAATGTACACAACTCGGGTTGGGTGCAAAGCCCCGGTTATGATGTGCTGAATGATCCATCACAATATGACAGCCTGCACAGCTATGTTCATGGTATTGTTTCTCATTTTGCTAATGATGAGCGAGTGTTGATCTGGGACCTCTTCAATGAACCCGACAATATGAACCTGGCCAGCTATAAAGATGATGACTATGCACAGCATAAGGCCGAGCTTTCCATGGCCTTGCTAAAGAAAACCATTAACTGGGTAAGGCTCATCAATCCTGTGCAGCCTATTACCATGGCGCCGTGGAAGGAAGACTGGAGCTGCGACACAAAGCTGAGTGCTTTGGATAATTATATGTTCACGCATTCCGACATTATTAGTTTTCACTGGTACGAAAACAGGAAAAGCACGGAAGAGAGGATTTTGCATTTGAAACGCTTTGGCCGTCCACTGCTTTGTACCGAATATATGGCCCGTCCTTTTGGCAATACCTTCCAGGAAATTTTGCCTTTATTCAAAGAGCATCATGTAGGCGCTTATAATTGGGGACTGGTTGCGGGTAAAACACAAACGCATTGCCCCTGGGATTCGTGGCAAAATAAATATGATAACGAACCCGAACTTTGGTTTCATGATATCTTCCGTGAGAACGGAGAGCCTTATAAGCCCGAAGAAGTAGCCTTTATAAAAGAGATCACAAAAGTTAGCAAAGAAGAATTGCATAAAGTTGCGTAGCAATCATTAATAACCCGATCTTTTGTAATTAAAGATGATAGTTGATACTTATCCATAGTATTACTATCATCTTTTTTTTTTAGATAGCTATCTGTACTCACTTGTACTTTCTTATTGCTATTGAGTATTATGAAAGTTGCATCATCGCTTCCATCAATTAGTTAACGTTAAAGACGCAGAACGCAGCTGCCCCGGAACAACAAGCGCATTTATTAATAATCAAACTTCACTTCACAAATGCTTCATAATCTTTCAACGGATCAACTTAATTAAGATCTTCAAAGCACAGCGGTTGTTCTTCATGCCAAACGCTTGATTGTATAGGCAATTGCTGCATCATGAGGACTATTTTCTACACTTGATTTTATTGAATTAGATGTTGTTACAAAAAACAATTTTAATAATGCTTGGCATGTAAATAGCATCTATAAGTGCATGATTAAAAATATTGAAGACGTTTCATGTGCTTTCCTGCACGATATTGATCTTGTTTGTTTCTCTCACCTTCGCTGGGGGTTTGTATTTCAGCGCCCCAATCATTTACTCACACGGTTCTCAAAACATCAACGGGTTTTTTTTATAGAAGAACCCATTTTTTATGATGGCAATGATAAACTTCACATTGAAAATTTCAATGAGAATTTATATGTCATTACGCCTTACATCAAGCATGGCTTGAAAGAAAAAGAAGTGCATAACCTGCAACGAAAGTTTCTTACCAACTTATTCACGAACATGCAGGTGAACCGCTACTTCAGCTGGTATTACACGCCTATGGCTTTGCCTTTCACCGATCACTTAACACCTGAACTTACCATTTATGATTGCATGGATGAACTATCTGCATTCAAATTTGCACCGCCGGAATTAACCATAAGAGAAAAAGAATTATTTAAAAAAGCAGATATTGTTTTTACAGGTGGGCATAGCATTTACGAATCAAAAAAAACAGCACATCACAATATTTATCCGTTTCCAAGCAGCATAGACAAGCATCATTTCGCCGTGGCCCGCACAACTAAAAATGATCCTGCAGACCAGGCACATATTCCGCATCCGCGTTTTGGTTTCTTTGGCGTGGTGGACGAACGTTTTGATATTGAATTATTGGATGGCGTAGCTAAAGCAAAACCCGATTGGCATTTTATCATTCTGGGCCCTGTAGTGAAAATAGATCCGGCTACATTGCCGAACTATGCCAACATACATTATCTCGGCGGGAAGAAATATGAAGAACTTCCTGCGTACATAGCGGGGTGGGACATTGCAACGATCCCGTTTGCCATGAACGAATCCACAAGATTTATCAGCCCAACAAAAACACCGGAGTATTTAGCAGCAGGCAAGCCTGTTATTTCCACACCTATTAAAGATGTTGTATCGCCCTATGGTGATCATAAATTGGTGCACATTGTAAATAACGCCGAAGAATTTCTTGCTGCTGCAGAAACAGAGTTAAAAAAGAAAAGAAAGACTGCATGGCTGAAGAAAGTAGATGAATTTCTTGCTTTCAATTCGTGGGACAGAACATGGAGCCAAATGGTACGCAACATTGAAGACACATTGCAAGTAACTGCATTAAAAAACAAAGTGAAAGAGAAAATTTATGTTTGATTATTTAATAGTAGGCGCCGGTTTTGCCGGCAGCGTCTTAGCTGAAAGACTGGCAACACAAGCCAACAAAAAAGTTTTGATCATTGACAAACGTGATCATATTGGTGGCAATGCATATGATTACTACAACAACGATGGCATACTAATTCATAAATACGGGCCGCATATTTTTCACACCAATTCAAAAGAAGTTTTTGAATACCTGGGACAGTTTACACCCTGGCGGCCTTACGAGCATAAAGTATTGGCCAGTGTAGACGGGCAATTGGTTCCAATTCCCATTAATCTTAATACCATCAACCAATTGTATGGTTTGAATTTGAACAGCTCGGAAGTGGAAGACTTTTTTTCATCGAAAGCAGAAAAAGTAGCAGGTGTGAAAACATCCGAAGATGTAGTGGTAAGCAAAGTAGGACGTGAGCTGTATGAAAAATTCTTCCGCGGCTACACCAGGAAGATGTGGGATCTTGATCCTTCGGAACTAGACGCCAGCGTAACAGCCCGTGTGCCTACAAGAACCAATCGCGATGACAGGTATTTTACAGATACTTACCAGGCCATGCCTTTACATGGTTATACGCAGATGTTTCAAAATATGCTCTCGCATCCCAACATTAAAATCATGTTGAACACGGATTATAAAGAGATCATTGACATCATCCCGTATCATAACTTAATTTTTACAGGCCCTGTTGATGAATATTTTAATTATTGTTACGGCAAGCTGCCATACCGTTCACTTGAGTTCAAATTTGAAACCATCGATACCGATGTTTTTCAGCCAACAGGAACAGTAAATTATCCCAACGAACAGTTGTACACAAGGATTACCGATTTTAAATACCTTACAGGCCAGAAGCATGCAAAGACGGCTGTTGTGTACGAGTTTCCTAAAGCAGAGGGTGATCCGTATTATCCTGTGCCTCGCACGGAAAATGCAGAACTCTACAAAAAATACCAGCAATTAGCTGCTTCTATGACCAACACACATTTCGTTGGAAGATTAGCAACGTATAAATATTACAACATGGATCAGGTAGTAGCCCAGGCATTAACCACTTTCAAAAAAATAATGCAAGGACAACCTGAAAAGAATATCAATGGACAAACAATATTACAATCCTGAAATTTGGGGCGGAATTGAATGCACAATAAACAGAGTTAAGAAAGATTTTTT
>JBQCHB010000302.1:0-4196 GCA_051955075.1 Flavisolibacter sp. | reverse complement strand
GATTAATCAACTGGTTGCTGATAGAATAAAACGCTAAGGAAAGATATGCCTGTAACCGTTGATACATCTGGGCTTCCGCATTTTTCAGTCGGGCTTTAGCCTTCACATCTTTTATCGTCTTTTCCCAATAAGCGTGATCCGTGTCTGAAAATTGCTGCTGGTAATCAAATTTTAATTTTTCTTCCCTGGCCAATAATTGTTGTCTTTGGTCTTTTTGTTGTTGAAAAAGATTGGATTGAGCAATGGAATTTCCCTTTTGTGCAAACCAATTTTGTTCATCCGGAAAGCCCTGCAACAGGGCCACACCAAGCTTACAATTTTGCTGTGCCTGGATTAGTTGATTATGCTTCATTTTTTTATCAACGATTTGCTTCATCTGTGTTGCGAACCGGTGAATAAACAGGGTATCAGCAGGAATTTGCTTATCGCGCATCGCATCCAACTGCCACCCTTCAAAAGCAATAGCCATAGTAGTTTCGGGAGCCCATTCATGAATGCCGTCAAAATAAATAATACTATGGTGGGTGTTGGTTTTATCCAAAAGATTATCAATGGCGGCCAGGTCGGTCATGTTTAAATCGCCCTCGCCGGCTATCGCCGTATAACTGAATGTAAAATCACCTGCATGGGTAATATCTTCAAGTCCTGCGCCATTCGCAATAATACCTTTTATTTCAGGAAAGTGCAGCGCGAGATAAGTGGCCACCTTAGCACCTCCGGAAAATCCGCAGAGATACATTCTGTTGGGATTCACTTTAGTTCTTTTTGCCAAATCCTCTTTCATTGCTGTAAAAATATTTCCCGCGTCATCCAGGTTGTTGCCATTTTTTGAATTGTTGCTTCCTGCTAAAATGAAATGAAACGTATCAGCCAGTGATTTGTATTTTTTAACCGGCAATAGGCCATCCCCATGCGGATCAAAAAAATAAACCAGGGGCAACGGGTTATTGTTTTTTGATGATGGAATATACAAGGCATAAGACATTGACGGATCTGAGGCACAAATTACTTTGCTGATAATACTGTCTTTCGGAAGAATAGAAATAACATCCACTCGTTTGATTAAAGAAGAATCAATGTTGGCATTTTTATTTTGATTACTGCCTCCACACGCGATTGCATAAAATGAAACCAGGATGGAAAAAAGAAAATAATTGGCTTTCATAACCGGTGGAAATTTCGCGGCAAGTTAATTTTATTTGCCCGGTCAACAACAGTAAGCAGGCAAATCCTGGCTTTTTTATTTTCCGTTTTGCAGGCATGAGTACATTATACCAAGTAGTATCTACCAGCCGGTTCCGCTGCAGTTGACGCCGGGTTTCCCGCAGCAGACGTGGCTGAAGCCTAAACTATGCAAAACAGGAATCTTCTTTAATTGTTCATTTACTATTACTTTCTCTTCCGTGGATAGTCCAATTCCGCATGTGCCGCGGCCAGCCTCGCAATAGGCACACGAAAGGGTGAGCAGCTTACATAATTCATTCCTATGCGATGACAGAATTTTACACTCTCAGGGTCGCCACCATGTTCGCCACAAATACCCACCTTCAGCTTAGGTTTTGTTTCCCTGCCTTTTTCCGTACCAAATTTTATTAACTCTCCGACGCCGTTTTGGTCAATCGTTTGAAAAGGATCCTCAGTCAATATTTTCAAGTCAAGATAATTAGGAAGAAAACCCCCAATATCGTCGCGGCTGAAGCCAAAGCTCATTTGTGTAAGATCATTGGTGCCAAAACTGAAAAAATCCGCCACTGTGGCCATTCTTCCGGCTTTTATTGCGGCTCTTGGTGTTTCTATCATCGTGCCATAGAGGTAAGGAATCTGTTTCAATTTTGATTTTTCACAAACTTCTTTATAAACTGCATCCACGATCTTTTTCTGGTGAATAAGCTCTGTCACTGTCACCGTTACCGGGATCATTATTTCGGGAAAAGCTTTTTTGCCCGCTTTTAATAATTCGGCTGTTGATTCAAAGATCGCCCTGACTTGCATTTCTGTTATTTCAGGATAGCTAATGCCAAGCCGTACACCGCGATGGCCAAGCATCGGGTTGTTTTCATGCAACGCCAAGACCCGCCTTCTTAAAAGACTCATGCTGATGCCGAGGTCCTTGCTCAACTGCAGTAATTTTTCTTTGTCGTGCGGAACAAATTCGTGCAAGGGCGGATCGAGCAGTCGAATGGTTACAGGATTTCCATTCATTACTTTCATAGTATCCTTCACATCCTCCTTTACGTACTTATACAATTCATTAAGCGCGGCTTTTCTTTCTTCCAGGGTTTTGCTGACGATCATTTTGCGTAAAAGAAAAAGTGGTTGTTCACTGCCTTCTCCATAAAACATGTGTTCAGTACGGAACAAACCAATTCCTTCGGCGCCAAATTTTATGGCCTGAATGGCATCACCGGGTGTTTCAGCATTCGCACGCACACCAATGACTTTAATTTTATCGACCAGTTTCATCAGGTCTTTGTAAGATTCATTCTTTTCAAGGTTAATATCAGTCAGCGGAAGACTTCCTTCATAAGCAACGCCTTTTGTGCCGTTCAAACTGATCCAGTCTCCTTCTTTAATTACAATGCCATCTTTCGAATGAAAAGTTTTCGCTTCAGAATGAATTTCAATATCACCGCAACCAACAATACAGCATTTTCCCCATCCTCTTGCGACCAACGCAGCATGAGAAGTCATTCCACCTTTCGTGGTTAAAATTGCCTGCGATTTATGCATGCCATCCACATCTTCGGGAGAAGTTTCTTCTCTTACCAAAATTACTTTCTCGCCTTTAGATGCCCATTCAACCGCATCGTCAGAAGTAAAGACTACGCGGCCTCTTGCGCCGCCCGGACCTGCAGGCAATCCTTTGGCAATCGGCTTATTAATCAGCTCTGCTTTCGGATCGAGCATGGGAAGCAGCAATTCAATAAGTTGATTGGGAGCCACACGCCGTACCGCTGTTTTTGCATCAATCAGTTTTTCACGATACATCTCTGTTGCCATTCTCACTGCCGCAATTCCATTTCGTTTTCCTACACGGCACTGCAGCATATACAGTTTACCTTTTTCAATGGTAAACTCAATGTCCTGCATGTCTTTATAATGCTTTTCCAGCTTCTCCTGGTATTTAAACAATTCTTTATAAAGCGACGGCATTGTTTTTTCAAGCGTTTTTAAATCTTTGCTTTGCGCATTTTTAGAATATTCATTTACGGGCGCCGGAGTCCTGGTTCCTGCTACCACATCTTCGCCCTGGGCATTTACAAGATATTCCCCATAAAATTTATTTTCTCCGTTGCCGGGGTTCCTGGTAAAAGCCACCCCGGTGCAACTGTCATTTCCCATATTTCCAAACACCATAGATTGAACATTCACCGCGGTTCCCCACTCGTCAGGAATTTTTTCAATGCGCCGGTATTCCTTCGCCCGCTTTCCATTCCAACTGCTGAAAACCGCTCCTATTCCGCCCCACAATTGCTGCATGGCATCATCAGGAAATTCTGTTCCTAAAATTTCCCTCACCGCTTTTTTATAATCAACCACAAGTTGCTTCAAATCCCGGACGGTAAGATCGGTATCCACTTTATATCCATTCTTTTCTTTGACTGCTTCCAGTTTTTCATCCAGTATTTTCCTTATTCCTTTTCCGTTTTTTACTTCTATGCCTGAACCTTTTTCCATCACCACATCCGCATACATCATGATCAACCTGCGGTAAGCATCATAGGCGAAGCGTTCGTCACCGCTTTGCGCGATTAATCCACTTAAAGTTTTTTCAGTGAGCCCAACATTCAGAACGGTTTCCATCATTCCCGGCATGCTTCTTCTCGCCCCGGAACGTACAGATACCAATAACGGGTTCTTTTCGTCGCCAAATTTTTTACCGGTAAGCTTTTCCATTTTGGCAAGCGCTTCCCCGGCATGGGCACTTAATTTTTTGGGATAGGTTTTGTTGTTTTGGTAATAAAAAGTGCATACCTCAGTGGTAATGGTAAAACCGGGAGGAACAGGTAAGCGAAGGTTTCGGTGGCCGGCCATTTCCGCAAGATTAGCGCCTTTACCACCCAAAAGATCTTTTAATGACTCGTTACCATCTGCTTTTCCTCCACCAAAAAAATAGACAGATTTTTCACCGCTTTGATTTTTTGACATGATATAATGTTTTTGGTAATTTCTGTACATAATTATGCCATGTATTC
>JBQCHB010000301.1:0-3321 GCA_051955075.1 Flavisolibacter sp. | reverse complement strand
GGGTGATGCTGACGAAAGTCGCCCAACATCTCTTCAAAGGTTTTTTTAAAAATAAAATCATATTCATTTTTCCCTTTGACTTCATGCCTGATTTTTTGATAGGCTATTTTTGGTTCACTTTCATTAATAAACTTTCCGAAGTGTTTTTCGAAATCAATTTGAGAAGCATAATGTTCTGGTAAAAAATTTAAAATATTCAAGACACGATGCAATCGTTCACGTCTTAATAGATGACGTTCTCTTAATCTTCTTGTACTTCTATACTTGGTTCTTTCTGCTGTTTGAGAGACTGAGTTCCCTTTACCAAATTCACCTAAAATATCCTGGCTCATTGGAATAATGCGACTCCCTAAGCCAAGAATTTTTCCCATTTCTTTATCAAAATCCTGTTCAATCAATGCCCATCCAATACTGTTTGTACCTAAGTCAAGTCCGAGAATTTTCATGTTACAGTTTTTTGTTTTGGTTTTATAAAATAAAGTTTCTTTCTTTATAGCCTAATTTGAAAGCAAATCACAATAAGGATTATTCCGTTGTGAAAACATTTAAAGCGGCGTAAGTCGCTTTTTCTTTTACTCCCTATACAACCTCACCCTATTCAACTCCTCACTTAAATCATCTGTAACCACGCCGCTGCTTTCTATTTGCAAGGACAATTGGTTCACATCATGCTGCAATTGTTTGTTGTCGATGGTTTTGGTTCTTCTATCGCCTGGCGGATTTAGTTTTTCTGCTTTCTCAAATGCCGCTACTTCCTTTTTAATTTCTTCAGGCAGGTCGCTGTCGCACTTCAGTACCATTTCCATGAACTGTTTGGCAAAGAAGCTGTCTATCTGTATTCTTCTTTTAGTAAGATGTGTAAACCTGCCGATGATGCGGCAAATGTTTTCTCTTTCTTCGGGTGTCAGTTGCTCGGCAAATTCGTAGGTTTCTATTTTTTGCAGGCAAAGCAGAAGCGGTTCTAAAACGTCAATGGAAACAATGTACACATCAAAATCGCCAAGACTGAAAACCGTTTGCCTGACCAGTTCAAGTGTGTTGGAAGGAATGACAAAGAAGACGTCTTTTTTTACAGCTTCCTGTTTGGCATATTTCTTTGCTTTTTCTGCCTGGTCTTTTAAGTAAAAAGGAAAGTTATTAAGGTCATCGGAGCCCGGACTTTTGGCATCGAAAACAATAAACTCATTACAAAGTTTTATGGCATTGTCAGGACTGCCCCTGAATGGTACGCTGTCAGCATATTCGATGGTGAGCTTTTGACACAGCGCTTTCATTTTTGCTTTTACAGTATTCTCATGATCGAGCCATATTTGCTTTAAATTTTTGATCCGTTCAATTTCTGCCTGTTGCTTTTCTTCAATTTCGCGGTTGCGATCAGCATGTATTTCAGTCCTCCATTTCTCAAAAGTGTTAATAGCTTTGGCATGTTCCTGCTTGCGGCCTTCTTCTTCCTGTTTTAACCTGATGTTTTCCTCCGTGGTTCTTTGCAATTCCTGTTGAAGATTTTCGTGTTGCTGTTTCAAAAGCAAAAGATCGGTCTTCAGATCTTCCACTTGTTTTTCAAGATGCCGGATGTTGGCATCTGCTGTAGTCAGCTTTTTATTGAAGTCTGCAATGCTGTTTTCTTTTTGTGAAAGAATGGCTGCATTGCTTTTTTCTGCTTCCTGCAATCTTGCTTTTTCTGTATGGAGAAGTTGTACATCTTTCCGGCAGTTAAGAAGTTCCTGGTTCAGATCGCTTTTTATTGTACGCAGGTTCTCCAATTCTGTAATAAGATTGCTTAGAGAAGCCGCTGCATCTACCAATTGGCTTTGCACTTTTTTCCAGGAAAACAAACGCTGCAAAAAACGGATCGTCTTTATCTTTTCAATAAATGTTTGGAGGACAGTTGTGGGATCAAACATGCAATTGGTTTAGGTGCAGATATACAAAAAATATTTTATGATGTCAACCATAATAGTGGTTTATTATGCACCTGCACATTTATTAAAACACAAAAGCCACCTTTCGGCAGCTCTTGTTCTTATCATTTGAACCTGCTGATTTATTTCTTCTTCTTAGGTGCTTCCAAAGAACCTTTTTTTTCTTTGTCATCATCCTCACGGGCTTCTATAGCCGAAATGATCTTTTCCTTATCAGCCACAGAAGTTTCCGGCAATTTGATCTTATTCTTCAGCAAATGCATGATCACTGCGCCATCCGAAACGTAGCCGGCACCCGAATCTTGCGCTTCGTAGCTTTCCCCGGCAAAGATCATATCGTTACGCCATGCGGTCAGCTGTATCACACTTAATTCAGGGTACGCCTGGTGAATTCTCTCCAAAATATCCGAACCTACAGAGCCACCGCCCTTTAGCTGTTTCTTTAAGTAACCGTGGGTAACGCCTGCGCCGTTTTATACGCTTCTCTTTTTCCTTTAGCATGCAAGGCATAGGCAGTGTAAATAGGGAAGGGTTGCTTTTTATTACTGTTATCTTTTTCTGTGAAGATGTTTGCTCGTTTTGATTCTTTATTTCCTTCTTACACCCTTTTCTCTTCAGGTATTGCTGCAACGCATTGGCTACAATCACCTCGTCCATTCCTTTTTTTAAAAGCTGAATGGCCTCTCGTTTCAAAAAACAAAAAAGAGCATATTTCCTTTTCTCCTTGTCTATGCTCCGGTACGCCATAGATGCAAGGATGCTTCCCCTTCCAAGCCTGCTGCAGCTTTTTCTGGATCCCTCAAAGGCCTTATCCTTCCAGAACCTTTTGCCCGTAAGAGAGCTTTTCATGCGGGCATAATATTGTCCCTGCATTTCGTAAAATGTAATACAGTCAATGGTACCCGTAATCTTAAAATCTCCTGTTTGTCTTGCCATAAGACAATATACCGCCATCACTACCTCTTGTCAAGAGGTAGTCGCCTGACAGTTTGGCTCAAACTCGAAAATATTTCATCATAATGATGAATGATAGGTAAATAAAAGCAGCTTGACAGGAGTTATGGCCATATATCAGGCATGGTTCAGCCTCATTTACTGCGTGGTTAACCGGTGAAAATTGACGGCTGTCAGACCTTAGGAAATAGCTTGTAAAAGCTTCATGCATACGAGCACTTACACAGAAATGGGTCTATAACAACGGCGTTTTTCGCACTGCTTTTTTTGCTCGTTGCCACCCCTTAATGCTGCAGTATAAAAATTCTTTTGATAACATTTCAGGAATAACTTTAAATTAGTATTTAGTAAAGACGTTTTACTAACCTTAAATTCTAATTATTATGGCAAAGGCTTCAAAGAAAGCAGCTCCAAAAACAGCTAAAAAAGCAGCCCCTAAAAAAGC
>JBQCHB010000300.1:0-7313 GCA_051955075.1 Flavisolibacter sp. | reverse complement strand
AATTGCCAACAGGGTGACAAAGCAGTCTACCAAATATTATCAGGGTTCTTTCGTTGGTCGTTTGCGCTTTATGACCAGAACCTTCGCTCTATGGTAGCTTTTTAAAACTTTTAATTTTGATAGCCTTAAAAGTTACAGTTGACTAACCACCACGAGTTTAGTAACCAACGATACATTTTTAAATCCGAAAGCAAAAGTTAGACAGCCGGCTGGAATTGTGCACAGTTAAATTTGAAACCCTGTTTAGGCTTATGCCTGACAAGAGTTTTCTGTTTCTGGAGTCGATAAGTCGATAATTGATATTTTACAATTTCTCATTGTCCGGCTTTCCAATAACTAATACAGTTAGATCGCAAATATTAAAAACGTTAATACAAGCCTCTGGCTCATTTGCTTTAAGCAAGGTGTTATTTTCAAATCGTCGGCTTCACTTTTAAGTGCAGTTATCATTAGTATCTGGTTAGTTTTTCTGCTCTGAATAATGGATCTGCTGCCTGCAGAATCTTCATTTTCAGCTGAGGGTTATAACCAGGATGAGACGTTAGAAAATTCCTCACAATGTTTGCAGCCTTTTTTGTTTGGTAAGCACTTAAACTTGCATTTAACCAGGTACCGGGAAAAAATATATCATTGGTGCTTTGTATTTCTTCCAGCATATCCAGGCTTTCCTTCAAATATTTAACAGAAACACTTACACGAAGAGGATGGTGCAAATATGCCAACGCATCTGCAACCCACGCCTCTTTCTTTCGAACGCCCAGATTTTTTAAAGAAGCAAAGAAGGCGTCTCTCACATTCACATCTTTAGACACGGCAGGGGTTAAAAATTCTAAGCGCTGCCGCCTGTCAATATTGGTAAGTCTTGACAGTTGGGTGCTTAAAATGGTTGTGTCAGAATATTCTTTCACTGCAAGATTCAATGCCAGCGATGTGTATTCATCTTCTGATAGCTTTACGCCTGCAGGCGGTTCCTGCTTTTTCCATACATTGTATAATGTATCCAATGACGCAGGCGTTACTGCAATACTTTGAAAGGTGCGGAAGAAAATTTTCTTTTTACTAATGGCGTTTTCTTTTTTTAGTGCCTGCCAAAGTGAATTTTCCAAATAGGATGCGGCCTCGTTTCTCTCTGCCGGCAAAATCAAACGCCAATAAATATCAGTTACATAGTTTGCAATTAAATTAACAGTCAACTCCTCTCCTTCTTCTTGCAATTGGCTGATCAGAAATTTGTATAACTCTCTGTGCGAAATGTTTCCATCCAGCATGTTCTCATATAAATTGATATAGGCGGATGCCCGCATCAACGGGCTTTTCAATTTTTTTATCTGCCACATTTCCTTTTTACTAAATGGAAACACACCATATCCCTGCCCCGATGAATTGAATAGAATATACAAAGGCAGTTTCTTTCCCTCGGCTTCTTTAACTTCCACCTTGCTTCCATTCATATTTACAGTTAGTTCTTCTACATGATCAGGATAAACCAAAGCAATTTCAAAAAATTGAGGAAGCACATAATTTGCCGTTCGTTCTCCTTTTTGCGTGATAGTTAGACTGGAAATAACGTTCTTATCCTGCTGCAATACATAATTCAATACGGGCCGTCCTGACGTATTCACCCACACTTTATTCCAGGTCTGCAAGTCTGAGGGTGTTCGTCGATCCAATATGGAAATTAAATCAGGCCAGGTAGCATTTGAATAGCTATACTTTTTAAGATATGCTCTCAATCCATCCCGGAAAGACGCTGCACCCATTAACCTTTCCAGTTGCCGCATCATCACCGGAGCCTTGTCGTAAATGATGGCACCATACAAGTTTCCGGCCTGGTTGAGATTGGAAAGATCCTGCCTGATTGGGTTAGCTCCCTGTGTCCTGTCTACTGCATAGGCCCTTAGAAAATGCGTCAACAAAAACTTCAATTCATAATTGCTTTTGTCCTGCGAGCCTTGCGTAATTTTGTCTGCCATAAAATTGGCAAACACTTCTTTCAACCACACGTCATTAAACCATTGCATAGTAACTAAATCGCCAAACCACATGTGCGATGTTTCATGAGCAATGAGGTTACTTCTTGCATTGTGTTGATCTTTAGTAGCGCCGGAATCCAAAAAGAGAGAAGCGGCTTTGTAATCAATGGCACCTACATGTTCCATACCGCCATATTGAAAATCAGGAATGGCTGCAAAGTCAAGTTTTTGAAAAGGAAATTTGATCTGTGTATAGCTCTCCAGAAAATCTACCGCCATCCGGTGAATGGAAAATATGCTGTCAACACTCTGGCTTATTTTGGCGGTGTCAGTCTCGCGATAGTAAAAATGCATTAGCCGATCGCCGAACTTCTTTTGTACCACGTTGAATTTACCAGCCACAAATGAAAACAAATAGGTACTAAAAAGATCAGATTCATTAAATACCAATTTTTTTTGCATACCCGAATCTGACGAAGAAAGCAAGGAAGCATTAGCCAACACCTGCCAGCCATTTGGAACAGTTAGTGTTAGTTGAAATCTTGCTTTGATATTGGGTTGATCGAAACAGGGAAAAACAGTCCTGGCCCTGTCGGGCACCAGCAAGGTATAGAGATAATCATTATTCCGGTTGAGGGAAAGTTCGCCGGCAATAAAAACAATATCAACTATGTTCTTTCCAACTACTAAAAATTCAGGATCAATCACAATGTGTTCGTTGCGAAAAACGATCTTGACGGATTTGTTATTTGCCGAAACCTGTAAGAGATGGTCTGCTTGTTCTTTGAAATCTATTTGGAGCGGCCATTTGTTTTCGTTTAGATCGAAAGAAAGCGTTTCGCTGGCGTTGATATTTTCACTACGATTAACGGGAAGCCCCAACTGAAGTTTATAGTGAACATTGCTTATTACAGTATGGCGATAATCTGCAAGTGCCCTGGAAACACCATTTTCTACTTTTAAAGATGGCGCCTGTGCAAAAACAGATGCAGGTAAAACAAAAAATAAGAAGAAGAAACCTTTCTTCAATATAATTTTCATGGCAGAAAATTACAGTATCCTCTTCATTAATTATGTTGTAGTGAGAAAGACAAAACTATTCTTTCACCCTGTTTTGTTCCTGTTGTGCACTGTTTTGGTTATGTCTTCGCAAATCAGCAATTGCTTTTCCAAAACGATAAGCGATAGCGATAGTCACCGTACGTGTATCATTAGCATTGCGCCAGTTGGCTTCGGTATTAGCGAGGTTATTAATAATGCCACGATTAATATTAGTGTATAGAATATCATTAGCCGCAGCACGAACGGTTAACGACGTTGAAACCTTTTTTGAAACGCCTGCATTTAATCTTCCTCTTTCCAATAAAATAAATTGGTTTGATGTAATATCTGTTTGATATACGCCATCTACCTGTGCAGTCCATCCTTTAGGAAAAGTGAAACGCAGGTTGGGTTGTACAAACCAGAAAGTTCCCTGTGTATTAAGGAAGCCTGTATAGAAATTGGTTTGGGAATGAATGTTTGTAACCTCTGTATAAAAACCGAAGTTTAACCACTTGCTCAAAGGCAGATCGCCTTCTACAGATCCGCTGATGTTGGTGATCTTCCCTATGTTTCCGGGACGGCTGTAATACGTTCCGTTTACGATCTCGATGGTTTCGTTGGTATTATTTAAGGTGGAACTATATCCGAATCCGACAGTGATTCTATTTCTGTAACCGTACGACAATTGTATGTTGTGCGTGTATGCCGGTTGCAAAAAAGGGTTTCCAACGTAGTAGGTAAATTTATCCAGCGGTGAAATAAAAGGATTAAGATCCTGGTAATAAGGCCGGTTAATTCTTCTTCCATAATCCAGCGTGAGTGTGTGCTTACCTGCACTATCCAGTTTATAATTGAGATAAGCCGTAGGAAACAAACTGGTATAAGTTCTTTTAAATGCGGAATCGGGTTTTACGGCGTTACCTAACTGTTGGCCATCCGATATAGTATGTTCTGTCCTCAATCCCAACTGCATAGACCAACGCTTGCCTTCATGCGAGCCGTTGATGTAAGCAGCATGAATAATTTCTTTATACAGGAAATGATTTGTTTTGTCGTAATCGGGTTTTGTAACATTGTCCACAGTTGCAAAATAATCGGCTACATTATCTGTTTTTGTTTGGCTCGATTTGGCACCGGCATCAATCTTCCAACCGTTTTCCAATGGATGCGTGTAATCGGTTTTCAATGAATAGATATCTATACCCGCAGGCAAGTCGCCAGATAAACGATCCTGTTCTGAAAGTGTATTATCAGCCAGGTAAGTAAAGTTGTTGAACAACTGGTCATTATCAGTGCTATAATGAATATAGTCGGCATCGACAGAAAACTCAGGGCCGTTCTTGCTGGCACGTCTTCTGAAATTCAAGTTGACACCGCCGTTGTGAAATGAATTATCCTGCGTATTATGTGCCACAATGGTGGAATCGAGTTGATACGCTGCGTTCAGAATCCTGCTGCTGTTGTCATTGTCCCGCTTCCCTTTCCTGGTAACGCCGGTAAGCACAATGCCGAAAGTGTTCTTTTCATCTGCATAATAATCTGCACCTACCTTGGCAGAAAAAGCAAGGCCTGAAGGTTTGATATAGGTGCTTTGCAGGAAATCATAATCACGGCTACCATCCGATTTTTTGAAATGGCGATTGATCGTAAGATCAGAAAAGTTCGTTGCATAGTTTTGTGTCAGCGTACCGAATGTGTTGAACTTACCATTGCGGTAATTGAAGTTGAAGCTGTTGTTTGTTTTGGCATACACTCCCTGTGTGTAGGCCGTATTAAGCGAACCGTTGAAGCCTTTCACCTTGGTTCTTTTCAAACGGATGTTTATCACACCGCCGCCGCCGGCCGCATCGTATTTGGCTGGCGGGTTCGTCATCAGTTCTATTTGATCAACGGAAGAAGCAGGCAACGAACGCAGGTAGTTTTCCAGATCGGCGCCGCTCAGATAAGTTGGTTTATCATCCACAAAAATGGTAACACCATTCTTGCCTTTCAAACTGATAATGCCGTTGTTGTCAACCGCAACACCCGGCGATTTTTCCAAAACATCCATAGCGGTTGAACCCGCAGCACTCACCATCTGATCTACATTGACCACTGTCCGGTCTATCTTTCTTTCCACAGGCGGACGTTGCGATGTCACTGTAATGCTCTGGAGATTTGCAGAAAGATGCATGAGGTGTATAGTACCCACGTTGTTATTCTTTTTTTCTTCGTTAAGAAGAATAGCAGGACCGCTGTATTTGTCAAAGCCCGTCATGCTTACGATTAACTTATACGTGCCGAATATTATTTTCTCTACACCAAAAGATCCCTTATCATCAGACAAAGCACTTTTTACAGCAACATCTTCTGCGTCGGTAACTAATAATATTGTTGCACCTTCCAACGGACGTAAAAGGGAATCGGTAATCTTACCTGAAATGGTGCCGGTATTTTGTGCAAATACAACGAGGCAACTAAACACGAGAGAAGTGGTAACCAGGGCAGTGCGCAGCATGGCAAACTATTAAGTATTAAAAAACGAATTGAAAATAAACCATTACCCGGTCATCGGTGGTATGTATAATGATGAATGGCAGAATAGCGTCAGCAACAATTTGTTCGTGCCGGGAAGATTGAAATAGATCAGAATTACCTTATTATACAATTGTCAGAATAGCCCGGTCTTTTACAACAGTTAATATAATTGGCTATGCCTGTGCGGATAAGTATTAGAATTAACAACAAAACACACCGTTAACTTACATCCAGGTTGTTTCACCGGGTATGTTGAAGTTGTTTCTTTTTTTTAGCTAAAACGATCAAACCCAGAATCATGAGGCCCAGCCCTGTGCCTTTTAAAAAACCATCTATCGCATCTGTTACGGTGACATAGTGTGTAAGAATAAAGCTGAAACTCATTACAAAGGCGCCTAACGTCAAGAGTATCAAATATTTTTTGTCAATACGCTTCATAAATCTTTTTTGATTCTTTAAAGGTAGTGTTTCAAATGATTACTGTCCGTGGTTAATGGTAGTGTTATCACGAGAACTTGCTAAAAGCCCCTTTTCTCCATTCTGTAAGAAACTGCTACTGCCAGAGCCTTAAAAATATAACTCCGCTGCTATTTTTTTGTAAGCGGCAGCATTGTATGTTTATGTCCTTCTTATTTGTTTTCAATATTTATGGAAGCGGCCAGCATCACACAACACAAAAAATTCTACGGGCTCGATCATTTGCGGGCACTTGCCATTGTATTGGTTTTTATTTTTCATTATTCAATCATCTCTGGAGGCCAACCTTCATGGCTGAATGATGTTTCGCAAGTGGGGTGGACCGGCGTCGATCTGTTTTTTGTTTTAAGTGGATTTTTAATTGCTTCCCAGCTTTTCGAAGAGATTAAAAACACCGGAAGTTTCGGTTATAAAAACTTTATCATCAAACGTAGCTTTCGCATACTCCCTGCCTATTGGTGTGTACTTGCTATTTATTTTTGCTTTCCTCTTTTTCATGAACGGGAGGCCCTTCCTCCACTTTGGAAGTTTGTGACCTTCACCCAAAACTTTGGTCTTGATATAAAAACACAGGGAACATTTTCCCATGCCTGGTCGCTTTGCGTAGAGGAACATTTTTACTTTTTCCTTCCGCTTACACTGGTTTTATTGCTACAGTTTCCAAAGCTTTTTAAAAAAAGTTTCTGGCTATTGCCAGTTCTATTTATTCTTTGCGTTTATATAAGGTATTACAGCTTTCAACATTTTTATCTTCCAAATGCTGAATCGCCGAAAGCAGGATTTCTTTGGTATCAATATATTTATTACCCCACCTGGTGCAGGCTTGATGGGTTATTGATTGGCGTAAGCATTGCCTCTATTTATTGTTTTCGGCCAGTAGTATGGAACAAAATATCGAGATTGGGCAACTGGCTTTTTCTTTTTAGTTTCATTGTTTTTGCAATCGCCTATCGTTATTGTTCTGAACAGCAATCTGTCATCGGCTCAGTGATCGGTTTTTCTATGGTAGCCATAGGTTATGCTTTGCTGCTGACAGGAAGCATTAGCCCCAAAAGCATGCTTTACAAATGGAAATCTGCAACAACAGGTTTTATGGCAACAACTTCTTATGCTGTTTACCTGACACATAAAGGCATCATTCATATTACAATGCTTTGGCTAGGAAACAGTGTTAATACGACTGTGGTATTTTTCATTTGCATTCTCACTTCCATAATGGCGGCATCCCTGCTGCACCGTATAATTGAAAGGCCATTTATGACATGGCGCCGCAGATTCATTAAAACTGACAAATGGCCGGCA
>JBQCHB010000299.1:0-19302 GCA_051955075.1 Flavisolibacter sp. | reverse complement strand
CAGCTCATGGGAAAAAAGTTTTTTGACCTGAACCAGCAGTTCTTTAAATGAAGGCGGCTTTACGAGGTACAAGGTGCAGCCGGCCTTGTAGCAAAGGTCAATGTCTTCAAAATCGGAAGAGGTGGAATAAATGACAACGGGGGTTGTTTGCAAATGCTTTTGCTTCCTGATCTCAACAAGGCAATCGAGGCCGTTTTTGCGGGGCAGGTTCAGATCCAGGAAAATCATATCCGGAACTTCCTGCTCTTCTATTTTCTGCAGGCATTCTTTCCCATCGCGGGAATGGGTGATGCGATAGTGAGGAAGGGTGTTTTCAATCGCTTCTTCCAATAAAAGGAAATGATCCCGGTCATCTTCTGCCACCAAAATGTTTACCATCTGCACGTATTGAAAAGTGAGTCTAAAAGGGTTCGACCCGTATTGCGTATTTTAAAGTTAAGACCTTCCTGTCATTCAAATAAGTCATCCGTTGTTTTTAACAGAGAAAAGTTTATAGTTGGGTTTAAGCGCTACCGGTGCTTACGAAGAACAGGTTAAAAACAGGGATGAGCTATGGGTAAGCGTCGTCAACTCCCCGGCATTTAAGTGGGCCACGACAAGTGCCAGGCATTTTTTGAGCTCATTGAAATCGGAGGGCTTGGTAAAAAAGCAAAGTGCGCCTAAATGCTGTGCTCTTTCAACATCCTCGGGGTGGGAAGAAGTGGAATACATGATGGCCGGGATATGTTGATAGGCCTCTGTGGCTTTTAGTTGGGAAAGGCACTGCCAGCCGTTCATCAGGGGCATGTTAACGTCCAGAAAAATAATGTCCGGGAGGCCGATCTCTCCTTCCGTCAAGGCCATCATTGCCCGCCGCCCGTTAGGGACGCTGAAACATTCGCTGCCGGGGGCTACTGCCTCGAGGGCTTCGCAAAACATTTCCCTGTCGTCAATGTCATCGTCTGCGATCAAAAATTTCTTTACCATGGCTACAAAACTTTTTGTGCTGTTACTGCTTTTCCAAGGGTAAGCGGATGGTAAACGTGGCGCCTATGCCTGGCTCGCCGCCGGCGGCGATGGTGCCGCCATGCCTTTCCACGATCTTTTTACACAAGGCCAGGCCCAGGCCGGTGCCTTCATAGTCTTCGGCCGGGTGCAGGCGGGTAAAGGTTTTAAAAATTTCCTCGCTGAATTCCGGTTCAATACCAATGCCATTGTCGGAAACGGTGATTTTAGCAAACTCTTTTTCTTCGTGGCCTAGGGTTTCGAAAGAGATGCGGATACGGGGCGGTTCGCCTGCTTTTGCAAATTTGAGCGAGTTGAGGATAAGGTTATAAAAGAGCTGGTACATGAGGGTGGGATTGGCATTCAGTGTTGGTAATTCAGCCGCTGTGATCTCCGCTGCTTTTTGCTGGATGGGCACTTCCAGGTCAATGGTGATCTGGCGAATCGTTTCATTAAGGTTGACGGGCACACGGGCCTGTTCTATATTGCCCAGCTTTGAATAGCGGAGCACACCTTCGATCATGGCGATCATGCGGTCGGCAGCTGTGCCGATCTTTTCGGAGAAGGTTTTGACGCGGGGGGGGAGTGCATCAGCATATTCATCCAGGATGCGGTTGTTGAAGGTTTGTATTTTCCGTATGGGTTCTTTCAGGTCGTGCGAGGCCACGTGGGCAAACTGGCGCAGGTCTTCGTTGGAACGCTGCAGTTCTACGGTTTGCTCCGCCACCAGCCGGTGCAGCTCTTCGGTAAACAATTGTTGCTGGGTCATGTCACGCATCACCTTTACATAACCTGTAAGGTGATTATTTTCAATGGGACGCATCACACCATTTACAAAAAAGCGGCTGCCATCCTTACGTTTGTGCCACCTGTCATCAGGCGCCCGGCCAGTATCTTTTGCCGTTTCCATTTCTTTTTGCGGTATACCTGCTTTCCGGTCTTCCTCTGTAAAAATAACATCGGCTGACTGGCCTTTTACTTCAGCCTCTGTATAGCCAAAAATCAGTTCCGCACCCTTGCTCCATCTTTCAATTCTTCTTTCTGTATCCATGGTAATGATGGCGTAATCGGTGGCACTCTCCATGGTAATTTTAAGCCTTGCCTCACTTTGGCTTAAGGCTTCCGAAGTTTGTTTCAGGTCTTCAATATCGGTGGCAGAACCAAACCATCCGGTCACTTTTCCTGCATCATTTTTTAAAGGGATATTTCTGCCGATAAACCAACGGTAAATACCGTCATATCTTTTCAACCGATACTCTGTATCGAAGATTTCGCCTGCTGATAAAGCATGGTGCCATTTTTCCACAGAAGCCGGGGTGTCGTCGGGATGAACGATGGCTTCCCAACCCAGGCCAACAGATGCTTCATAATTTAATCCTGAATATTCGTACCAGCGTTTATTAAAATAAGTGGCTTTGCCTGCCGCATCGTTTGCCCAAATTAATTGTGGCACTGCATCGGCAAGGGTGCGGAAACGTGCTTCGCTTTGGCGCAGCGCTTCCTCAGAGCGGTGGCGTTCCGTCACATCGATGACGTGGTGAATGATGGCTTTCACCTCGCCGAGCTCATTCAGCACAGGCGAGTTAACCGGGCTCCACCAGCGTTCTTCAAAGGTTCCATCGGGTCGTGCAATGTCGTACTTTAAGTCAAGCAAGGCATCAGCATTACGGGTAGCCAGCAGGCGCTCCAATGAGGCGCGGAGGGTGCTTACGCCTATGCCTTCAGCGTCGTCGGGATTATCCGGGAAGGCTTCAAACAAACCCTGTCCGATAAGCTGTTCACGGCTGCGCATGGTAGCGTGCAGGTAGGCGCCGTTGACCTCGGTGATGGTGAAGCGCGGCGCATCGGGCTTCAAGATGAGCGAAGGCGCGGGTGAAGCCTCGAACAACGATGCGAATTTTTCTTCGCTTTCCCGCAAAGCTTCTTCTGCTTTTTTGCGTTCGGTTATATCGTTAAATAAAACGGCTACTTTCAAGCTGCCTTCGCCACCAACCCGTGAAGCATGCGTTGAAAACCAACGGCCTATTTCATTCACATGATATTCGATGTAGGCCGACTTGCCGGTAAGCGCCACGTCGCCAAAAAATTTGCCCCATTCAGGTTCCCTGTTTGGTACAATTTCGCTGGTGCGTTTTCCTACAATATCGTTGGGCAAACCCGTATGTTTTACATAGGCCGGGTTCATTTCTAAAAACCATTCGTCAACTGGGTTGCCATTTTTATCCAGTATTACTTCTATCAGGCAGTAGCCTTCATCCATGGTTTCGAACAACGTCCGGTATTTTTCTTCGCTACGTTGCACCGCTTCTTCGGCTTTTGCTTTTTCAACGGCTGCCCAAACACGTTCTCCTACTTCCTGAATTAGCACCACTTCACTGCTTGTCCATTGGCGTGGTTCAACCGATGCGGCAACGATTGACCACGATGGATTTTTCCCTCCCTTGCGTAATACACCCATTACAAGACCACCGAAACCCAAAGCCTGTAGCCCTTTCTTTTCCATTTCCGTGAGGTCGGGCAGTTCGTTGGTGTTGTTAAACACCAGCGGCCCTTCTGTAATAATCCGCAAGGAAACGGGGAACTCTCTTTGGTCAAGCACAGGCGGCATGGGCGGCAGTGCAGGAACAAAGAACTGGACACCAACATCCCAGAGGTCTCCATCGGAGCGGCGAACGACAATGTAGCACCTGTCGAGGTGCAGCTCGGCCGCAAGCATGTTCACGGCCAATTCAGCGATTGCATCCGCATCCGAAACTGTACGCAACGTATCGCTCAATTTCAAAAGAAATTTCTGCTGCTGTTCACGGCGTTTGCGTTCGGTAATATTTTGATAAACGCAAATCACTTTGTTGCTTCCTTTGCCGCCAACGCTCGACATGTAGGAGTCAAACCAACCGTCAACGGCCTCAAAATAAAACTCCTGCCGCACCGGTTGTCCGGTCTTATGAATGCGGTCCATGGTTTCAAACCAATATTCTTCTATGCCGGCAAAAGCTTCTCTCGCCGTTTTGCCCATAAGCTCACCGCCCAACCCAATTTGTTTGGTGATGGCTGCATTGTGTTCGAGGTAGCGGTAGTCGGTAACCGTTCCATTCGCATCAAAAATTAATTCAACCGTAACCACACCTTCGTCCATGCTTTCAAAAAGCGTTCGGTACTTTTCTTCGCTTTGCTGTAACGCTTCTTCGGCTCTTGCTCTTTCTATGCGCAGCCAAAGGAGCCCGG
This sequence comes from Flavisolibacter sp., assembly GCA_051955075.1. GTDB lineage: Bacteria > Bacteroidota > Bacteroidia > Chitinophagales > Chitinophagaceae > Flavisolibacter. Next base: position 15,093 of record JBQCHB010000299.1, on the reverse strand, counting down.
AAAGCTCCCGCAACAGCTCAATTTCATCGTTGCGCCAAACCGAAGGTTTGCTGCGGGCAACACCCAAATCGAAAACCCAACGACCATTGCTGATGTAAGGCGTGTTGACAATAGAAGCAATGTTAAACGCTTCAAAGGCTGCTATCTGTTCTGGTGTACGGCTTCCATCGGCTACGTCATTTACAATCATCGGATGCCCGCTGGAAAGCAGGCGATGCTCTTCTTCGGTGTGATAATCGGCGAGTACGAAACTGCCGCTAATTTCCCGTTGTCCTTCAGGATGGCTTGGAAGAAGATAGGTGCATGTGCCTTCCTCGGGGTGTATCTCCACAAACATGTAGCGTGACAATCCCAGGTGTTCGGTAAGGCGGCGGCCTGCCAGTTCCATGATTTCTTTAGCGGTGGCAAGCGGCGCAAAATCACTCACCAAGCCGGCAATAAAAGCAAGATTGATTTCACGCTGTTTGCGTTCGGTAATGTCATCAAAAACAATGGCAAGCTGTCGGCTACTTTCATCACCTAAACGAGCTGCATGCGTTTGATACCAGCGCCCCGTGGCTTCGTGCCAATTTTCGAAGCGGGACGGTGTGCCTGTTACGACAACCTGATTAAAGTTTTCAATCCAATAACCTTCCGTGTCGGGAATGACCTCGCTTCCCTTTTTGCCAACGGGATTTTTTATGCCGGAATGTTTTTCGTAATTCGGGTTGGCTTCCAGCCACTGATAGTCCACCGCCTTTCCGGCCTCGTTGTACAGCAGTTCAATAATGCAGAAGCCCTGGTCAATTGAATTGAAAAGAGAGGAATATTTATTCGTGGCTTTTTTCGCTATTTCTTCCTTGAGGCTAAGAATTTCCTGCTCTGCATTTTTTCGTTCAGTAATATCTCTTGTTGTTGTAGCAACACCATCATTCAATTTTACGGTTGATTGGTAAAACCAGCCATCAAATTGTTCGTGCACATAGTGCCTTTCGCTTTGGTCGGGCATGCCGGTTTCGGCTACTTGTTTAAAAGTGTCGAAGATGCCTTCTTTCACTACCTCTGGATTGAGTGTCAGCAGGCTTTTGCCAATGACATCACCATACATGCGTTCTGCTGTTTCATTGTTCAGCACCCAAACAAAATCTACGATCTCTCCCTGTTCGTTACGAACGGATTCAAACACCTGGATCATGTCCACCGAACTGTCAATAGTGGTCTTCAATAATTCACGGCTTCTTTTTATTTCTTCCCTGTCTTTCTTTTTTTCCGTGATATCCTCTGTATTCATTACGAAGCCACCGGGTTCCGGTTTTTGGTTTGCGGTATCCGTATTTTCTTTTTTGCGTTTTTTGGTTGATCTTGCCATCGCCATTTAGTGTTTAAGGGCAAATTAATTCTGAGGCAGGACTGTTTTCATGTTCAGCCTCTTTGCGTAAGGAATCTTTGTTGAGTTGTTCGTCCATTAAAGCTGCCTTGCACACCCATCGGGGCGTTCCTGCGCCTCTTGCGTTTTTAAAATACAGGGATGCGGGCCTGGGCCGGTTGGCCTCGGCACAATAATCTCCCAGGTGATTGAGCAGTATGACGCTTTCTTTCATATTGCGCACGGCGCTATACAAGCTCTCTTCAATTTTTTCCGTAATGGCAGCTATCAGGGTATCTGCTGAATAGGCGTGGCCGGTATGACAGCGATACCGGATAATGTTGTCGTTGTGCAGCCGCGACAGGACGCCGTGACATTCGGAGCAGGAGTAGGGTGTTAGTTCCCCAGAATTCAGGATCCCTTCTTTTAAGGCATTTTCCTCTGCAGCAATCCGGATCTCTTTTTTTGTTTGTTCGTCTTTCATAACAGCAGCATTTCCAGTGACTGGCTCTTTAGTTAAACCCACTAATAATGGCGCTAATTCTGACAATCCAACACAGTGGTCAACCCGTACCCACGCAGGGCATTTTCCGGCATGGAGGGCACTTCTGCATCCAGCGGGTTTTGTACAACGGCAATCCCGCCGTAATGTTTTACCGTCCACAGCCCGGCCGTTCCGTTGTCCAAAACACCGGATAAAACGACCCCTATTACCTGGTTGCCATAGGCATACGCCGCTGAACGGAACAGGGGGTCAGCGGCCGGACGAAACCGGTTCTCTTTCGGACCCCGTGTGACCAGGATCCTGCCTTTTTCCACCAGCATGTGGTGATCGGGCGGAGCGACATAAATGCGGTTGGGCTTTATTTCTTCGTTGTTGAAAGCATGCGCCGCAACAATGGTATTTGCCTGGTTGAGCACCTGGGGCAGGATGCCGCGGACATCCGGCGACATGTGCCACACAATAAAGATGGGTGTACTGAAATCTGCAGGCAGGCCTGCAATGATTTTTTTAAAAGCCTCAAAACCACCGGCTGAAGCCCCCATCACAATTATTCGTCCTTCAGTAAAGTTGCCATGCTCCTGTTCTTTATCCTCATTACCGGGAAAGTTTTGTTCAGCCATTGTATTGTTTTAAATGTTGCGGAGAAGCCCTGCTCAAATTGTAACACGAATCATTCCATATCTACCATTTTGCGTTCACGAAGCCCTATATGTTCAGAATTAATAACCGCACCTTAGTACGACGAACAAAGACCTGAAAGTCCGTCATCGTTGTTTTGACTCTTTCTCCGGATTAATATGCCGTATAGAAGTGATGACAGGTTCGATCCGCTGGTACCATCCGGGCATTTTGGCAAAGAACAGTTTTTCGCCTTTTACCACATCGGCTATAACGAGGTACTCTGTTTCAAGCGTGATGATCTCGTAGGCCTGCTTTTTTCCAAAATACAAATACCACCTGCCCTTCAACGGTTCTATGCGCCATTGTTCACCTGAATACACTGTTACATTCCTTTTAGTGTGTGCATGCGATAAAATGAAATTTCCCTCGTCGTCGACGGCAATTTCAACATATTTAGTACAATGGTGATGTTCTATTTTCCCTGAAAAAAAGAAAGCTTTGTAAGTTCTCCACACCCCTGTTACGCGTTCTTTCATATCAAATAAAGCTACAAAATCAAATGCTCTTGTTGGCTTTTCAAAATCATTATTTCCTGCATTTGAAAATTTTTCTTGGGGGGAAGAGGTTTCGATGCACCGGCTTGTGTTCTTGCCAGCTACTGCCATAATGAAGCCTAAAAAGAGTCGAAATGGGAAATCCTTAATGGGAGTGTGCTGTAGCGGAATTTCTTTTCACCTTTTTTCCCACCTTTCGGGTGTGCATTTTGGGTATTTAGAGAAGTTTTGGAAATAAAAAAACCTTGTAAATAAAGACTTACAAGGTTTAAAATTTATGTCTGCTCCCCCTGTTGGACTTGAACCAACGACCCTCTGATTAACAGTCAGATGCTCTAACCAACTGAGCTAAGGAGGAATTTCCCTAAGACTAAATACCTTCAAGAAAAAATTAAGGTACCTCATTAATACCTTATGGAATGGTTATTAATGGATTCGATAAACCAACATTTATCTCTTGTCGAGATTCTATTATAAAACAATGAGGAGGTTTTCCTGACCAATTTGTTGAATTGACGGCCTAAGATGGTTTTGTGCTTATTCTTTTACGTTATCTGCATCTTTTATCCAAGATGCTAACCTAAGCAATGTCCAAGGTGCGATAAAACATATAAATAAATAGAGAACTAAGGAGATGGCTCCAGCGTAAACCGTATATCTCAAGTTGAAATAGTTGTAATAATCAGATTGATAAAGATCATAGTAGCTTTTTGCTTGGATATAATGAGGCCATGCAGCTATAGCCTGATATACCAAAACAATGGTCACTATTAATCCTATAACCCATATTGGTATCGCAAGCAGAGTGATTAATCTTCTTTGCTTAACAGTAACAGTTCTGCCATTAGTTGCAGACTTAATGAAACCTGAAACCCAATATTCAGGTAATAGTTTAGATGCCATTTTAGTTAGTTTTTATTGAGTTTAAGAATTTCTCTTTTTCAAGTTCACAGTTTTTGCCTTCATTCATTGAGCATTGAATTAAGTATAAGCTGTTCTTTATGAAAATAAGTCTTGCAAAATGAGTGGTGATCTTCCCTGAAACGTAGTCTGTGATTTGATATGTCACTTGCTTGCCCAAGTACTTGCCAAACCTTAAATCAAATGGTTGTTCTATTATTTTATCATTCCTTAATAAATCATTTAGTCCTGTACTAAGAAATGAATCAATTTTAATTCTCTGTTTATCTGCGGAAAGCTTAGATATTTCTGGATAAGTAGATAAAGCAGCATTTTTTACCAACACACTGAATGTGCAGTTAGTTTCACCAGACTTAACAGCATACATCGTAAGCTTTTTTTCTGTCTTTTGATCCTTATTTGGTTCTCCGGGGAATTGAATTGACAGATTGCCATCAATCTTTATAGTGATCCAATTTGACTGAGAAAACGAAAGGTTGTTAATAGTAGTTATTAAGGAAATTAATAGTAGCTTTTTCATACTAATTACATAAATAGTTAAACAATTAGTTGTCTTATTTGATAACCTTAAAGATAATAAATCCGATGACATTGGTTGGCTTAATTGATAACCAATGACAGAGGTGCAGTTACTCAAGAAGATAGGTCAAAGAATCAAGCAGATAAGAGAAGAAAAAGGAATTACACAAGATAATCTTGGTATTTCTATGAGCTTAGGTAAACGTGCAGTTAAAGAATACGATAAGTCTAATGTTAGCAGATTAGAATCAGGTAAACTTAATCCACGAATCTTTACACTTTACAGGGTGGCTAAAGCTTTAGATGTTTCTTTAGATGAACTATTAAGGGTTGAGTAAATACTACTACATTTTAAAAAAGGCTATCTATACTGTTAGTCTGACAAAAGGGTATCTTCAAATGACAATATTTTAGGTACATTCTACCATACTCACACTCTTACGTTTAAAATTTCTCATCAAAAACATTGTATTGGTCAAGTGTATGATATACAGTGATTCCACTGGGATGTTTGCTATTGAGTATTCCCACAAACTCATTCTCATCTTTCCATCCATAAATGACCTCTCCCTCAAGTTTCTGATAAAATGGTTTTTGATGAAATTGCTTTTTAAAAAGAGCTACAACCTGATTACATTCTCTTATTGATTTTTCCATCCGGTAATAAACCGAGATAAGCCTATTTTCAAAAAAGTAAAGTGAGATGCTTGATGTTGATAATTCCAGTATTGAAAGTCTATGTTCTGGCTTAATATCATAATAATGTACCCCGTCAAGAACACTATGAAACGTGAGTTTTTCCTTCATTTGTTCAAGACATGTATCAAGTAGGTATGGAAGAATTGTAAAGCTCATTGCTCTTGTTTTATAATGAAGAAAGCTGTCTTAGGACAGCTTTTGGATTTTAGCAGTTGATCTGTATAAAGAACCTATATAGTAAGTATGCAGTTGCATCTAAATATTAGAGCAGCTTGCTCAATAGGCTACTCTGCATAATTTACACTTGGCTGTTTCAAACCTTTTAAAGCACTTAATCCCTCACTTTCACTCATCAATGATAGAGATACATGAGGAACTCCATCAAAGTAGCTCATTTTCGGGTTTTGCTTAATGTAGTAAGTTTTGCCTGCTTTAGCATTTACGGTAAAAAAATCTTTGTTTTCTGTTGCATTTTTGCCTACAAGCCTTGGGCTTTCTGTAGAACTTGTAATGGCATAAGTTCCTTCTGGTACATCCCAACATAAAAAACTTTGTGAACCTATCTTACCAATGATTTCATTGTTGCAGTAGATAGGCATCTTTACTGCACCCCCTTTAAAAGAGGCTTTTCTTATAACATAAATCCTTGCCTGTTGAGTTGGTCTTTCTGATAAATTACCTGTGTACTTTACAAATTGTGTTGTTGATGCACATGAACATAATAGTGCTAAAACTGCAACTAATAAATTAGAATGTTTAATGCTCATAAGAGTAGTCTTTTTTCAATTAAAGTGATGTTGTAAACGATAACCGCAAAGATAGGCGTTGAATTGAATTTTGATGTTGTAAATGACAACATGACGGAACAGCAACTTTTAAGAAAACTGGGACTAAGAATCAAACAGCTTCGAACTGAGAAGGGCTTAAGTCAAAATAAGTTTGGGTTTGAAATAGAGATGGAAAAATCCAACGTAAGCAGAATGGAATCTGGCAAGTTTAATCTTAGAATAGGCACATTATTCAGGGTTGCAAAAGCATTAGAAATCTCACTTCCAGAATTAATAGATGTAAAATGATCCTGTTAATAATGAATCTTTAAATGGGCTTGATTTGGATAGCCATCGTATATTGAGGATGGTGAATTTCAAATAAATCTAAGCAGTGACATCATCCCTTCAAAGAAAATATGCCTTTTTCAAATTGACCTGTATATTCAAATGAAATTGAACAAAATTTCAGTTTTATCTTAAAGATTTAGACTTTGTGGGTATGCAAATTTACAAGCATAGTATAAGATAGAAATACATTGAATTGATTGATTTAGTAGAAAGAAGTGTTTAACTAATAGACACTTCTTTCTTTATACTAAGAATGAACACCATTGGATGATGCTTTGTAAATCTTAGTGAAATCTACTTGCTCCTGATCTACATACTCAAATCGGTAATTAAGTGTAACAACCTCACCTGTCTGTTGTATAGTATATTGATAAGGTTCACAAGATACCTTTTCAATAGACCCAGGTAATTCAATCCCAATTAGAGTTTGACAAGTTAGTTCATCAAATGTAGTTGCCAAACTTGCTTTACGAACAGTAGCATAAATCCCACCACTTTCTTTGGATTTAATTATTTCAACTCCACCTTGCAGTATTAGTGCAAAGAATTGCTTTCCGTCATTTGATTGACGAAGTTTGTAATCAATGATTTTGACCATTTCCTGTAGATTTTTAGGTTAATGAATTATGTAACTTTTGTTACCAATGCTTAGAGGGGGGTTGATAGGAAGAGGCCGAAAAAAAGAACTTGAGTGTTGGAACTACCTCCAAAGAAGAAAAAAAGAATGTTTACTTGTATGTTAATATCAAGCATTTATGTGTGTCATTTATGAGAGCTGTAATAACTTCACATTTGGGCAACTATCGGGGAATGTTTCTTTCCAATAAATAAGCGGGCATATGAAATGAAGTGGAACACAGCCACATTTCTAGAAAAAAATTTTTTACACAGCTTCTTGCATAATAGTAATGCTTTGATTTGACTGCTTAACGCTATTTGAAAATAGCTTATCAAAGAATGGGGCATGTCTCTTTTCAACTGCTCTTATAAGTTGCTCAAAAGTTATTACCTCAAGATGTAGATTCAAATCCGGGTTTATTTTATAAAGAGTACCAAACGGCGTAGGTTTATATCCTTTAGTTAGATTATAGTCCCTCAATCTTTGAGGAATTACATCAACAATGACATATCCAAACTTAGGAGTATCTTTTAAAACAACCACATGTCTACCTCTATAATTTTTCTTATCATCAGCATACAGGAACTCGTCAAAGTATTTCTCAACCAATTCTGAAAACTCCCATCTCATATCTTTTTTATTTTTTTGATGAGCCGTTTCTCCGGGTCTTTTAAATTCAAAGATGACCATTGATGAAACCTCACCTGAAGCTTCTGGAGAAAAGCTTATTCTTTTATCAAATAAATCAGTATGCCCTTGATCTACCATAACTAAGTCAGCTTCCTTATTGCTTTTCTTTTGAGAATAACTTGTTATGGGCTTATCGGAGTCAATAAAGCTATATGTAGCAAACCTTTCATCTAATAACCATAGGTTATGAGAGTCATAATCAATTTTGTCAAGAGTTAAACCCATTGGGAAGATAAGGTTATGTATATCTTCTTCTAACTTGTATTTACCTTCCTTGTCTGCCTCTAAGAATTTGTTGAATATTTCAATAACAGCCTTTCTTCTAAACAAGTAATCTGCCAAACAATCAGTATCATAAATTGCCTTCTCTTTAAGTTCGTGTTTCACAGTTTCTATGCTTTCATCACTAACTTCTTTTTGTTCAATAAACTTTTGAATTTTTGTATCAATAGTTTTTCTCTCATTATGTGACACTTTAAACAAATACTCCTCTTTCTTATCATCACTTAAGTTTGGTGGAATTGAACTTAAAATATCTGGTCTGCTTAAGTATCTTTTATAACGTGGAGCTTTTGAGGCTATATAATTCCTAACTTCTTTAATATTCCTATCCTGTGTCTCTTTTACATAACTATCATATTCGACTTCTAACTCTTTTGAGAGTACAAATTCAATTTCATCGAATGTTAATTCATCACTACTAAATAATGAGTTCTCATTATTCTGTGGTATCGAAAACCCATTTCGGGCCGAATAAACCTTCTTGTTTAAATATTCAGAAACAACATAAATATCTAAGAAGTAACCAACACCATTTTCAATGATGGGATAGGCAAATAAGTTATTAACTCTTGCAATACTTTTCCCGCCACCAACTAGTCTTGAATTAGCACAATAATGGATGTAGTGATTTTTTCTGTTATTAGTTTTTGGAGATTTTGTAATGTAACAGTGAAATTGATGTTCTCTTACAAGAAATGATTTTTCCCTATCCTTTGAAAGTGTTTGATAAAGTTCATTAACAACAGTTTCTTCACTATTGTCTTTGTCAAGTATTTCAATTATCGGCAGATCATTGCATAAATAATATACCAAACAATGTTCCATTACAGCATGAGCAATTTCTTCAATAGACAAGGCAATAAGATTCCTGATAACTTCCTTTGCATTTACTAACTCTACAATTGTTTTCCTTGTCTTCTTCGCACTTAATTCTTCTTTCAACAACTTCACTTCATCTTCGGTATCAAATTGTATCTCTCTATGTTTCCATTGATTTCCTTCTTTAAAAGTGGAACTTATTAATACCTTATCATAACCTGCAAGAATTGTGAATCTACCAACGCCTTTACAGCCCAATTCTTTGTTCTTTCTACTATATGCTGTTTTAAAGGAGTTATAATTACTATCATTAAAGCCCTCTCCATTATCTATAACTTTAAAGCTGTTGATTGTTTTATTCCCTAAAGCACTAAATAGATCATTAGTAAAATCATTTCTTTCAACCTGAACTTGAATTTTTTTATCCTCTTGTTTTAATTCTTTAGTTAGTTTAAGACTATGAATTGAATTGACGACTGCTTCAAAAAGTGGCAATAAAACATCACTTGGTTTAAGGTCTATTTCACTAACTATGTTTTTAACAGGCATTTCCATAATTCAATTTCTAATGCATTTCAAATTACTAAATTATTTAGTTTCTAAGCAACTTAATTATAATAACCGCTTTCTGACTAATTATGACAAGACTTTTTGAAACTTATAAATAGAACCGAAATCATCTTTTTTATCATAAACCAATATGCTAAGAACTGTTTTATCATTATTGCTTGAAGCAAACACGTTTAATTTACTGACAATTCCCCCTCCAATGGGCGATCTTTCACCTTCACCAATTGCATTAAAAACGTTAGCCCATGGAACAATAACTTTATAATTGTACCCATCTGCACTCCATTTAGTTTCATACCAAAGTGGATTACTTTGTGTAATCGTTGCTGCAAAACCATTACATTGCCACACACCATTGAGTTCAACCACATTATTATTACCTTCTGAAAAGTATCTCTCACTAAACTGCCTAAGAAATAACTGCAATTTTTCACCATTAATGCTCACTTCTTTCAATTTTTCGTTTTCTTTCTGTTCCTTATCAGCTAAATCTTTCAGTAATGTCCACACATTTTCATGAACATCCGTACCATTTTTAACTTTATTTAGAAGTTGCTTTGCTTCATCGAATAAACCGGCAAATATGTATTTACTGGCCAGATTAGAAGATGCCAGGGTATTGCCTAATTCGCTTGCCTTTTTATAATATGAACCTGCTTTGCCAGCCATATTTAATTTATTGTATGAGACTGCTAAGTTGTTTAAAACACCGGGCTCATTTGGTCTAAAGTTTAAATAGGTTTCATAATGCACAACCGACATTATATTCATATCAGTATTTGTGTGCCCATATTCATAAGCTGCAGAAAAAGCTGTTGAAACATCAGAGGGGTCTAAGTAAGTTACGGCTTCCAATGCTAAAATTTTATTCAGCTTATCATTTTCTTTTTCAAAGAAAGAGGCTATTGACAAATAAACTTTTGATAATGCTTTTGGTTCACTTAGCCTTGCTTTGATATTGTATAAAAAGGGTAAACATTTTTCTTTTTGACCAATAATATAATACGCTTGTGACAGTTTTGCAGCTCTCATAGCTATTTCATCTTGACTATTCGTCAACTCTAAGGAGCTTTCATATTGTTGAATTGCCAGTGAATAATTTTTGAAGTTGGAATATATGTCACCGATATATTCTAAGCCTTTAGATTTAAGTTCATCATTTGGTGCATCTTTAACCTTGGTTTTAATTTCTTCAGTCGTATCAATTTTTGGATATAAGGATTTAAGTTTTAAAAAAAGTAGTTCACTGCTGTACCTTTGAACTATATCATGTTCCTTTTCATTTACTATCCTAAATAAATTTTCTGCCTCAGAAACGTTGCCATTTATTAATTCAATGTAAACTTTAGTCATTCCAATTTCTTCTTTATCTTCTTTTGCTTCTGCAATTTCTTCATCAATTTCTTCAACAGACACATTAGGAGTTTCATCACTTACAACAATATCTTGTTTACTTGAAAGCAATTCTTCGTTATTATTTGATGTTTCAAGTTTTAGTTCAACTACCGATGCCTTGCCTGATATCCTATCGAACTTTGAAATAAATTTTGAGATACCCTTTCTATTTAAAGCAAGGAAAAATATTAAAACAAGAATCAAAAAGATTGGCCAAAGACTTCCTATTGCCCTAATTATTTCAGCAGTGCTGTTTGGTTGTTGCAGTAATTCCATATTTGTAAATGGATTAAAATATAGGCTAATATAGCAATTTGATTATTTTTAAGTAAAAAAGGGAAGTAAGCCTTTCGGCTTACAATTCTTACCCCCAAAACAACTCTCATTAATCTCCGAAAAACCAGTTATTCTTCTTGTTTTCCAAAGCCCATTTTATTTCATTGACAAAATGAAAGGCATTAACAGACTTCTCAATAAATCCATCTATATAGGTGTTTTTATTTGCTCCGGTAAATAGATTATAAAGTCTCCACAGATTAATGTTACCCTCATCATCTCTACAAAAGCTGCTGTCCTTGTAATAGTCTTTGCATACTGCATTTATTTGGTTATCACCAAACATTAATTGAGGAATATTACTTTGTAAATCTTTGGGCAGGTGTTGATACATTCTGCATTTGCCTATTAATTGAGCAAACTGTTTTTCGGTTAAACTATAATCTCTTAAGGCTTTTAAACCATGGAGATGAAATGCAGCATTATAATTTTCCAATAAATAGTGAATACATGCTTTTAACTGATTGATGCTATTAACTTTTAAATCATTGGAAAACCCATCTGTCCAAACACATAAATTTGTACAAACTTTATTTTGAAAGCCAATAAAGACTTTGAAATGCTCATCACTACCTTTCTTGCTGTAAATATTATCTAAACTATAAGCCTTAACTCCCCCTATCGTTAATGAAAGTGTATGTCCATCAACTTCATCATAAATAGATGGAACCTCAATAATAAATGCCATTCTTTCAAAGTAGATGGTTTTTTCATTGTCTAAAAGCTCATTAGCTGACTTGTTTTTAGCTTCAGGGATTCTTCCCTTAATAGGATGTGATACTCTGATATTGGGCTTTAGGATAATCTCATTATGAAATACCTCTGATGTTATTTGTGCTGTTGCCTCAATAAAATCCACGTGAGAAATAAGTGGTTCATTATCTCTTATAAAAACAGGGATAATGTGATTTTCTTTAATCTCCTCGTATGTAATATCAACAGTGTTTGCCTGAATAAATGGTTTTTCTGTTGATGTTGATCCATTACCCTCTTTTGACTTTGTGAAAGGAATTTCGTCTGTATAATTTGAGGCCTCATATAATGAAGGTCTATTTTTTATTTGAAGTTCCATTGCTATTAAATGTTTGTTTGTGAACAATTTGGTTGTTTTCTAATGCTTGTTTCTTATTAGTGAATTGAGTTAACAAGCTTTCTTGATATTTTGGAAACTGCTTATAAAGAGCTAATAATTCATTAACTGATTTGCAAGCTTCGATTCTAAGTAATACTTCTTGAAGGGATAAAATTTGCTTTGATCCTTCTACAATTGAATTGATTCCGGCATTACACCAATTGATGATTGCTTTACCAGTATCTATTGTTACAAGAAATTCTGGCTTATCAACAAAAAGCTGTGTTCTGTCTTTTGAAGCTCTTGCAAAGTGCTTGTCATTAATTATCTCCAAGGCAACTGTCATTTCATACTCATAACCGTCTCTTATTTCATCATCCATACCAGCTTTTTCAACTTTAGTTTTATTGCCCTCAGTAATCATGTTATAACCTTGCTTCTTTCGATTTGTTGTTATAATATGACATTTAGATTGAAGTATAGCATTAAGCCATTTCTGATACAACGGAGTTGCTTTAGCCCAATCTTGGTATCTGCCACCAAGAGCATTTTGATATTCAAGTAAGCCACCTTGTCCTTTCCATACATGAGTAATTGAATCAATTATGATGACTTCTATATCTGCATCTTCGCATACCTTAATAGCTTCGATATATCTGTCGGGAGTGAAAGGCGGTTTAAGCACGAGAGTTTTAAAGCTTCCCAAGTGTGAGTATAGAGATGCTGAATCATTTTCAGTATCAATAACTGCTATTTTCTGCCAATTATCAGTAATGCCATAGGCAATAAGCAGGGAACTATATGTTTTTCCAAAGCCACTCGGGGAGGCAATATTAAGCCTAAGCTTAACTCTTTTTCTTTCTGCTGTTTGTAGTTGCATAAATTGTAGATTTATTTGTTAACTAATTCGGTGATATGGATAATAAGATGCTTAAAAGTGCTCTTAATGGATTTGAAGATTTGATTCTAAGAGGGGGATTGGATCGCATTTATAAAAGCTTTCTGAATGATTGCGAAATGCTAACTGGTAGAACATTAGATAATGGTATAATAGCATTCCACTATAATGAACAGGATGAATATGGTTTATACCAGAATAGAACTTATAAGCTTTCGGATAAATTGATGCCAATCCTTAGAGAGACGTACTACAATGCCATCGAGGGTATAAGTAATCAAGTAGATGTTATCTCAGAAGATGAATCAAAAAAAAGTTCTTTAAGGACTTTCATCAATGCCTTGATGTACTATCACATTGTGATGATGGAAAGTAACCATCTACAACAAAGCAACTTAATAGATAATTTTATTTTTAAAGTACTTAAGTATATAAGAGAGAAATACAGTTATTTAGATTTGGACGTTAACGTTAATAATGCTATAGAAGATACTTTTGAATCAAATACTGATGGCTTTTTTGGGTTCAAAGCAGGCACCAAGGATGTCCAAAGATTATATGAAGCTTTAGTTAGGCTAAAATTCTTTTCAGAAGAAACTCCTTTTGATGATTTTAAAAATATAATATACACTGACAACCCTCAAACATTGTCTAACAAAATAAGTCTGGGATGTTCTTTAAAGGAAGCTGCTTTTATTATAGCATCGTTACATCCCCTGTTTCATAAGTGGAATGATAAAACATTTACTGCTTCTAAGGCATTTGTAATAAAAGGAACCGAGGGCATCAAGAACATTAATTACGGCTCCTTACAATCTCAAAGAAGTAAGTTCATCAATGACCCTCGAAATGAGGAAAAAATAAGAGCCATTAATGATGAAATTGAGAAGCTAAAAAGGTGAGATTGTTCTTACCTTTTTTTCTTACTTCAATCTTACCATCTTACCTATAAAGTTTTCCTTGTCAAATAGCTTTGTTCTATCATGATTCGATAGAGTTAGGCCTAACTCATTTTTAAATTTCAAAAAATTAAAAAATGAGTTCTAAAAACCAACATAAAAGGTATCGACCTTACAGACTTTATATACCTGAAAACTTATCAATTGATGAATTATTGCTACTAAGGCCGATAACATTAGGCAAGAATATAAATCATAGAGATAAGCTTATTTACATTGTTCATCTTTTAAATGCAATTCCACGGTATCAAAAAGACTTCGATTTTGAAGAATCAAAAGGTTTTATACCTATTAACAAAACCATTTTAAGTAAAAGAATCCACGACTATAGAACTTTAATCAATTATCTAATTGATAATAACATTCTCATTGAAGGAACGAATTATGTTGTAGGTAAAAGATCAACAGGATTAAGGTTTTCTTCACGATACATTACCAGGGTTAAACCCGAACATATCACAACTGCAACCTTAATTAAGAGCATAGTTAGTAACAAAAATAATCGTGACATAGTTGCTGAACAGAAATTATACTTTTTAAAGAAGTGGTTTAATAGCAATTTGACGATAGACTATGAAAATGCACTTAGATTTTTAGAAGATGATAAAGCTCCTTCCAGAGAGAAAGTTATTAAGAGAAGATTGCAAAAAAAATATACAGATGAGCAGTTAATAAATCTGCCATCAATTGAAGAAATAGTCATAATGGGATATAACTCGAAATTTATGACAGTTGATACAATTCATAATGCTGAATATAGAGGTTATCCCCAAATAGATTCGACTACAGGTAGATTGCATTCACCCTTAACCCAACTTAAAAAGGGCTTAAGAAAGTATTTACGATATAACGGACATCAATTGTCAAATGTTGACATAGTTAATTCTCAACCTTTAATGTCACTTATTGTATTAGATATTGAGACTTTTAAAAGATGGAATATAGGTAATCTAATTGCTAAGTATAATAGATTATATAATAAGAATGTTATTGTTGATGATAATTCAAAACCAATTCAAATAATTGACAGTTCTTATTATACTATGCTTGTAAAAATGATCCGTAAGAATTGCACGAAGCCAGATGTCCTTTTTTTTAAGCAATCAATTATTAATGGAACTTTTTACGAGGATTTTAGTGCCAGATTGATACGTATGAACGCAATCCCATC
>JBQCHB010000298.1:0-2541 GCA_051955075.1 Flavisolibacter sp. | reverse complement strand
GGTAATTTATCAGCTTTCACTTTTGACGGTCCTTTTGTTGATTTCATAATGCCATTTTTGGTTGCTTAAAAATAAAAGCGGCTCGGTTTATAATATCCCGTAATTATACGGGTAAACAACTTTCACCTGGAATCACGCCCGGTTAGTTTTATTGACGGAAAATAAGGTAATGCCATTATATCAAACCGGAAAAAGGGGACAAAGAAGTACTGTACTAACGCACTTTAGCAGAAAAGTAATACAGCGGTACGAAATACTGTACCCGCTCTCTTCGAATACATAATCCAAACCTTCGAACCCCGTTATTTTACCGCAACAGCCGTGGTACGAAATTGCAAAAACGGTTGTTGCAGAAACCATTTTTTTTAACAATTAAATTCAACTATCATGGGAACCATCAACAAAGGTATCCTCGGAGGATTCTCCGGAAAAGTAGGCTCAGTAGTAGGCGGTAGCTGGAAAGGCATAGATTATATGCGCAGCAAAGGCAACAACCGCAACCTGAACCCCTCAGAAAAACAGCTTGCTCAGCAACTTAAGTTTGCACTCGTCATGCGCTTTGTACAGCCTATGGCAGGTTTGCTAGGCATTAGCTTTCGCAATTTTGCCATCCAGATGACGGGCATCAACAGTGCATTTGCCTATACCATCAAAAATGCCGTTACGGGCGTCTATCCCACTTTTACCATCGACTATTCATTGTCGCTGGTGAGCAGGGGCGACCTTCCGAATGTGCTGACCCCGGCAGCCACCATGGGCGCAGGCTCGGTGCTAACGTTTAGCTGGACAGACAATTCAGGAACAGGCAGCGCTAAAAGCACAGACCAGGCTATTCTTGTAGCGTATTGCCCGGATCTGAAGCAAGCCATCTTCAATACAGCCGGAGGCTTGCGGAGCGCTATGACAGCAGACTTAAACCTGGCCCCCTTTGCCGGCCTCCAGGTGCAAACCTGGATCGGTTTTATCTCTGAAAATGGCAAAAACGTTGCCACCAGTATTTTTACGGGTGCCGTAACAGTGAGCTAAAAAGCCCCCAAAGCAGGCCGTCGCAAGACGGCTTGTTTTTTCAACATTCCTCAATCCCTTAAAAATTAAATGATCATGTATATCTATAAAAAAATAGTTACCCTACCTTTTCCTCCGCCCACCGTATTCAAATACCTTACCACGGCCGGTAACTTTCCATTGTGGCTTAAAGAGGTGCTGGTAGCAGGAAAAGCCACTAAAGAAACTGCTTTGGGCTCTACCATGGTGCAGACAATAAGAATTTTGCTTCCACGCAAATTTAGTATGCACGTAACCGGGTTTGTAAATAACCGGTATTTTAAAATAGAAGCGCTTAAAGGCTTTGGCTTTTTGCCCGGTTACAGTTTTTCTTTAAAACCGGTAAAAGGAAACGCGACGGAGTTGACCGTATACGTGCAGGTAAAATGCAATAATGAAAAAGATCAGCATAAACTGGTTTCTTTTTTATTTCCTTTCGGTGTGCAGCACTATTGGGATTTATATATCACCCTGCTTGGGTCCTGCTTAAAGAAAACAGAAAAAAACGCGAAATGATTGATAGAAGCCGCATGCACTGCTGATCGCGTGGCAAATAAATCCTGATTCATCTCTGGCCATCTAAAAAAAATTTGGCAAAACATTTTGATTTTTGAAAATAGTTTCTACTTTTATGCTCTGATCTTTTTAATGATGGCATTGCCTTATTATCCTGATCATAAAATCTAACCTTTGAGAAAACACGTTTACCAGATACTGCTCATCCTGCTTTTTGGCTTCAAATCAGGTGGCGCACAAACTACAGATAGCCTTGCGCAGAATATAAAAAACCTTCCTTCGAATTTTTTTGCAAAAGTTGGAAAGAAATATTCCTCTATAGAAAATAACCTTTCCAAAAAGACCGCCAGGTATTTACACAAAATGGAGCGGCAGGAAAAGAAGCTGCAGCGCAAAGCGCTGAAAGCAGATTCCGGTTATGTCCGCCATGAAAATATTGATTCTGTTTATTCTGCTTTCAGGAGTAAGCTTTCGTCCGGTGAGTCTTCGGTTGCCGGTGGACGGTCGTCAGTTGTCCACCTAAACCAATACAATTCCTACATAGATACTCTTTCCACTTCATTATCTTTTTTACAGAAATACAAAGGCCTTGAAGATAAAGTGAAAGCGCCCACTGAGGCTTTGGATCAACTGAAAAGCAAACTCAATGAAACCGACAAGATCAAAGACTTTATCGTGCAACGAAAGCAACAGGTAAAAGAGCAATTATCGAAATACACAAAGATCCCTTCGGCTCTTAAAAATCAATACACAAATATTCAAAAGACCGCTTATTATTATTCCGCCCAGGTTAAGGAATACAGGGACATGCTGAAAGACCCAAAGAAGATTGAACAGAAGGCCTTAAGTGTGTTGAATCAAATGCCCTTCTTCCAAAAATTTATGAAAGAGAACAGCCAGCTTGCCTCGCTATTTGGCCTGCCGGAAAATTATGGGACCGCCGCCAGCCTTGCCGGGTTGCAGACAAGAGCTTCCGTTCAA
>JBQCHB010000297.1:0-2864 GCA_051955075.1 Flavisolibacter sp. | reverse complement strand
ATAAAGGCGTTCCACCCTGGCTAAAGAAAAAATACCTTTCACATTATAATTAAAGCTTCCGATGTGATTTCTGTGAGTCATTTCCATATCAAAACCGTAAGTGCGGTCGCTATTCAAATTTTCCTGCGGCAATCCTGCGCCCACCACCGTTGGGATACCACCGGTTCTTGTTGCTAAAAGCCCATCCCGATGCCTGCTGAAATAATCAATAGTAAGTCCAAACAGACCATCCCATGCTTCAACATCTACTCCTAAATCAAATGTTTTAGAGGTAAACCAGGTTATATTTGGATTAGGGATACCCTTGTTGTCGGCGCTGGCATTGAAGTTTCCATCAAATACATACCCGCCTGTAAAATTTCTTGGGTCAGATGACGTAGGATAGTTATATCCCGAGATGAATTGATAGCTGGATGCATTATCATCTCCTGTTTTCCCGTAAGAAGCCCTTATTTTAAATTGATTGATAAAGGATAATGCTTCAATATTTTCGAAGAATTTTTCTTTAGATACACGCCAGCCCACCGAAGCGGCAGGGAAAAAACCCCATTGAGCGCTTTTTGCAAATTTGGATGAACCGTCGTAACGGAAAAGAAACTCAGCAAGATATTTGTTGTTGAAGTCGTAATTGGCTCGGCCTACCAAAGCAAGGTTTGAGTTTTCATAAAGTGCGTCGGCGTTTGAATTCATTGAAGCCAATTGTCCGCTTGCCGTGCCTGCAAAAAGATAAGGCAACTGAAGAACAAGGTCTCTTTGCGCGAAAAAGTTATCGCCTGTCCTCTTTTGTGCTTCTCCAAGCAAAATGCCACTTACATGATGTTTATTAAACGTTCCACTATAATTTAGTGAAAGCTGGGATAAAGTTTGTGTTTTAGAATAATCTTCTCTTCTTATCCTGTTTGGTGATTGCCGGGTATATTTAGTATAGCTATCTGAGGCTGCATCATAAGTGTATTGGTTGTATTCTTTTTGAAAAAGATTAGAGCCGGAAATATTGTAGTTGTAACTGAATAATCCTTTCAAATATAGTCCTTTCACGCCAGGCAGATCGTATTGCAGGCTTGCAGAAGATTGAATCCATTTGTTGCTATAATTTTTATATCCTGACATGCTCTTATTCATGAAAGAGATTGGATTGTCGCCTTCAATTAATCCCTGGAAAGGTTTTGTCGGATCATCATTGGCATAAGCAGGAATCTGCGGTCCTTGTCTCCAGTAGCTACGGATAATCCACCAGGAATCGACATAAGGCCGATCCTGCTCATCCTGCATCAAATTCAAATTCAAATCAAAGGTGAGGCGGTCAGAAATCTTGGTAGTGATATTTGAGCGAACATTATATTTTGAATAATTCAGGTTACCTGACTTAAAAAAGCCTTCCTGGTATTCATATCCCAGGCCCACGTAGTAAGTAGTTTTATCGTTACCACCAGTTGCACTTAAATTGTGCATTGTTTGGGGAGCATAATTGCTAAACACCAATGGATACCAATCTGTACTTTGTTTTACGCCGTTTCTGTAATCATCAAATTGCTCATCAGTGAAGATAGGGGAGCCGCCATTCACATTATGCATTGCCTGCTCGTTGCGAAGCGTCATATATTGAATTGCATCCACAGTTTTTGGCAAACCCGAAGGTATCTGCCAGGTGAAGGAACCCGAATAATTCAATTCAAGTTTATTTTTTGAACCTTTT
The DNA here is from genome assembly GCA_051955075.1 of Flavisolibacter sp. Classification (GTDB taxonomy): domain Bacteria; phylum Bacteroidota; class Bacteroidia; order Chitinophagales; family Chitinophagaceae; genus Flavisolibacter. The sequence goes on along the minus strand of JBQCHB010000297.1, from coordinate 1,168 downwards.
TTGGTAGTAACGAGCACCACTCCGTTCGCTGCACGTACGCCATAAATGGCCGCCGTTGCGTCTTTCAAAACAGAGATATTATCAATATCATTGGCGTCTAGCCTTTGGAAATCGGCAGTAGTTGCGGGAATACCATCAATAACAATCAAAGGAGAACCCATCGCACGTATATCAAAATTATTATTGAATGAACCAGGTTCAGCCGTTTTTTGGGTTACACGCACTCCGGGAATTTTTCCCGTAAGCATATTTTGAACATTTTCATTCTTGGTGGTGACAATATCCGAACCTTTGATAGCGGATACAGCGCCTGTAAGATTCACTTTTTTCTGAGTACCATATCCCACCACCACTACATCATTTAGTCCGGTAATCGCCTCTTCCAATACTACATTAATTTCAATCTGTTTTCCAACTTGTATAGTTTTAGTTTGATACCCTACACTTGAAATTTCTAACACAATATTTGCGTCAGACGGTACAGAAAGTGTAAACTTTCCATCATTGTCTGTAATTGTTCCATTTTTAGTTCCCGCAACTAAGACCGATACGCGCGACAGCGGGTTGCCTTCCTTGTCCACCACTCTTCCATGTATCTCCACCGGTGGCGGCAACGCTGTCATCTTATTGCTGTTTTCCTCCGCAGTTTCTTTCGGCTGCAGCACTACCGTTTTATCAATAATCGTGTAGCCAAAGGGCTGATCAGCAAAGCACAGCTTTAAAGCCTCGTGTAGCGGAGAATTTTTTAGCTGAACGGTTATTTTCTTTGCTTGTTTTAACATGGTACCCGTATAGATGAACGTATAACCGGTTTGTCTTTTCACTTCCTGGAACACCGTATTTAAACGGGCATTTTCAAGATGAAGCGTAACGTTCTGCGAGTAGGTTTTCGCGCTTACCTGGAGGCCAAAAGCCAGCAGAAGGATACCTGTGAAGTTCATAATCATCAGCATTTTGAGAGTCACCCGCCTTTTAAAAAATGGCGGTGCATAAAAAGCATTTAGCATAACTTTGTTTAGCCTGTCTTTCCGGCAGGTAGGTTTGAGTTGATGAAATAGTAATTCAAGTCCAAAATTGTTCTATGTATTGATTCAGCTTAGATTTGAGCCAGTTCCCGGTCCAGGAGAACTGGCTCTTTCTTTCGCTGACAAAAACCATTTTATTTACA
>JBQCHB010000296.1:0-10199 GCA_051955075.1 Flavisolibacter sp. | reverse complement strand
CTGGCTAAAAGAGGATAGTCTTACTTTAATGGCTAAATATGATGTCGGGTTTGTTATATCGCAATCGGGTGATAAATTTCCCTACTCTGAAATGGTTACTGCCAAAAATATTTACGTACGCTTTCATGGACCTGCAGCTTTATATGCATCTTCTTATACTGATGAAATGTTGAAAGCTTTTGCCAAAAAATTTAAAACCTGGATTAAGGAAGGTCATGTGATATGGGCTTACTTTAATAACGATATTTTTGGTTATGCTATTGAGGATGCCAAAAGATTAATGAGGCTAATGACAAAATAAAAGGCAATGAATTATTCACCCATTGCCTTTTCACTCTAAAACTCAATGTTTTCACAGGTCATCATCTCCATCATCCTCATCATCCAGGTCATCGTTGTCAATAACCAAATCATCTTCATCAACCTCGTCTTCACCGGGTTCGTCATCATCAAGCTCCACCTCGTATTCTTCTTCATCCCCTTCCAGTTCATCTTCATCGCCTAAAATCAAATCATCTTCTTCTTCGTCATCATCATCATCTTCATCAGGGTCGGCATAATTACCATTTACATGTTTTATTTCATCATTTTTTAAGGGCATTTCAATAATCACTCCTTCCGGTCTTTTGCTTACATCCGCTGCAGAATTTTTGTTTGCTTTCATACCAGTCGTTTAACAGAATACTTAAAAAGGTGTGCCAAAAAAAGGGCTGTAATAAAACCAACAATGTCAGCAACTTATAAAGATGTGTTTTTTAGACCTGTTTAAATAGTTGAGGATTTTCTTGCCAATAAAAGATCGCTGTACGACTCTGCTACAAAATCCTTTTTATTTATTTGAAACAGGTCGATATATGTAACGCATTGCTCCTGCAGTTTCTCAATACCCAGGTTGCCGTCTTTGTCAATTGCTTCCACTTCTACAAAAGTTCCCAGTTGCTGCACGTCGTCAAAATGAAACTTTACATTGTCAATAAAATAGATCCTGCGTTTTTTGTCAACAATGGTTTTAATGCCCAATGCTTTTGCCAGTATTTCTTTCAAAAGCTTGTCAGGTGCGTGTTGATAAAGCAGCACATTTGATTGCTTGGCTGTAGCCGCATTGGTTCTTTCATAATGGATCAATGCATTTTCAATGTTGCCTTCTCTCAATTTCAGCCGGCCATTGTCAACATTAAAATAAGTATCAATTTGCCTGTCTTCGCCTACAAACAAAGGATGTTGTTGCAATAGTATTTCTTCCAGTTTATGAATATCATTCGCTCTTGCTTTAAATTCAAAGTTTATGTGCATGTAATTTATTTTAATGATTTCCGATGTAATGTGGTGATGGCCATAATTCGTCAATCTCCGCACAAATCAAAACAAACAAATCCATCTTTTACCATTGCATTTAGATTTTGTTTTGTTACTTGCCTCAAACCTTTTCTTGAAAAGCAAAACCTGCTATATAAAAATTTCACTGGCTTTCTTTTTCACCAGTTTTTCTTTGCTGGCCCAGGCCCAATATAAGGTAAGAGGTACCGTCTTCGACAGCTCTCGCAGGTATCGCATAGAAGCCGTAACAGTTTTAAGTACCGGCGGCAAAGGCACTGTTACCGATTCGCTGGGTCGTTATCAATTAGATGTAAGCGACAAAGACTCCATTTGGTTTTCGTTTTTAGGCAAGCCTACACCAAAGTATCCTGTTTTAAAAATTGCCGACGTTACGCAGTTCGACATTGCCTTGCGCCTGAAGATGGATGTGATGCAAGAAGTGAAAATTCGCAGCCGGAGCTATAAAGAAGACTCCATTCAAAACCGCCTGAACTACGCAAAGGCGTTTAATTTCGAAAGGCCCAATTTATCAAGCATGACCTCGGTGTATGCCAACGGTGCCGGCATTAATCTCGATGAATTGATCCGTGTGTTTCAGTTTCGCAGAAATAAATCTATGGAGAAATTTAGAGAACGATTGCTGGAACAGGAAAGAGAAAAATTTGTCGATCATAAATTCAGCAAAGTATTGGTAAAAAAACTTACTGGTTTGGATGGTGATGAACTGGCCCAGTTCATGCAGCGCTATCGCCCTGCTTACGAATTTGCTTTGTATAGCAGCGAGTACGATTTTCAGTACTACATAAAAAAAGCGGGTGAAGAATTTAAAAAATCAAAAACCTTTTAATCCGCCATTTAATAAAAGCGGTAATTTGATGCAGTAATTTACTGCCATGTCCAAACTATTCTTTTCAGCTTTGCTGCTTTCTTCGCTGTCTGCCTTCTCCCAGTCTTATAAAAAAATTCATGACGACGCAATAGTTATTGATACGCACAACGATGTGTTGTCTGAAGTAATTATGAAAGGCCTGAATATTGAAAACGATCTTACGGGCAAATCGTATTCCGACATTGCCCGTTTTAAAAAAGGCGGTGTAGATATCCAGGTGTTTTCCATTTTCTGCGATGAACGCTTTGGTAAAGACACTGCCTACAAATACGCCAATATTGAGATCGACTCATTATATGCCATTGTTGGTCGCCATCCTGACAAGATGATGATCGTTACCAACCCAATGCAATTGCAGCAAGCTGTAAAGCAAAAAAAGCTGGGCTGCATGATGGGTGTAGAAGGCGGTCACATGATAGAAGATAATCTTGATTACCTGGATGCTTTTTATAAACGCGGTGTCAGGTACATGACGCTGACCTGGAACAATTCTACTTCATGGGCCACATCCGCAATGGACGAAACGAGAAAAAAAGACTTACAACACAAAGGCTTAACCCAATTCGGAAAAGAAGTTGTTCGGCGTATGAACCAGTTAGGAATGATCGTCGACATTTCGCATGTAGGCGAACAAACATTTTGGGATGCTATCAATACAACGACCAAACCTGTCATAGCATCACACAGTTGTGTTTACAACTTGTGTCCCGTGTTTCGCAATTTAAAAGACGACCAGATAAAGGCCATTGGTAAGAACGGCGGCATCATCGATCTGAATTTCTATTCGGGTTTTGTGGACAGTAATTATGAGAAAAACCAAAAGCTGTTTCATGCTAATCATAAAACGGAAATAGATTCTTTAAAAGCATTAGGAAAACCTGGCTACGAAATAGACGAATGGCTGGCAAAGACTTATAGAACAGAGGCAGCTGGTTTGCGCCCAACGTTAAATCAATTGCTCAATCACCTTGATTATATCGTTAGGTTGATTGGTGTGGATCACGTAGGCCTTGGCTCCGACTTCGATGGCATATCCTCGTCGCCGCAAGGCCTGGACGATGTGACAGATTTTCCCAACATAACAAAATCGCTGGTCGAAAGAGGCTATTCCAAAAAAGATATTGAAAAAATTTTAGGTGGCAATTTTATTCGCGTATTTAAGGCCAATCAAACCAAATGATTTTTTTGTAGACCTTGGAGGTCTTTTAAACAACTACCATGAACGACCAACAACTGCAGCACGACTTAAAAAAAGAATTCCAGCTTGAAAGGATGATCCTTTTCAGCGATGCTGTTTTTGCCATTGCTATCACCTTGCTCGCCATCGAAATAAAGGTGCCTGCAATTGACAGGCACATTGCTACAGATGCCATGCTCCTCCATAGTCTTGATGAACTGATACCGAAATTCATCGGCTTTTTTATTTCGTTTTACATTATTGGCTTGTACTGGACCATTCACCATCGCATGTTTGGTTATGTAGTTAATTACGACAAAAAGCTTTTGTGGATGAACCTCGTGTTTTTAATGGCTATTGTACTCATGCCTTTTAGTACGGCATTTTACAGCGAGTACATAGTGCATTTTTTAAAAACACCCATTGTTATTTATGTCTTGAATATTGTTTTATTGGGCAGCATGAATTTTGTCATTTGGCGATATATCAACAAACCTGGTTTGCACTTAACAGAAGGCGTAACGGAAACAGATCGCAAGTATTTTAGCTTCCGTGCAGCTCTTGTGCCAACTGTATTTGTAGCTGTTGCGCTTATCTATTTATTTATCGATCCAAAATATGCTGTTTGGATACCCATTTTTATCCCTGTTTCAATGAGGATCTTCCGGAAACTTTATTTCAAAAAATCAAAGCTTGCCAAGTCATGAAGAAATTGCAATCTATATTATTTGCAGCACTGCTGTTGTTGGTTCAAATAGCGTATGCGCAGGAACCTTCATTTGTAAAAGACAGCTTAGATAGCTATGTGCAAAAAGCATTAGCCGATTGGAAAGTGCCCGGCGCTGCTGTATGTATTGTAAAAGATGGGAAGGTGGTTGTAATGAAGGGTTACGGTGTGAAAGAAATTGGAACGAACGATAAAGTAGATGAAAACACTTTGTTCATGATCGGCTCTAATACTAAAGCATTTACAGCAACTGCTTTGGCCATGCTTGACGCAGATAGAAAACTGTCCCTTGATGATAAGGTGCAAAAATGGCTGGCCGATTTTAAATTGTATGATCCATGGGTTGCCAAAGAAGCCACGGTGCGGGACCTGCTTTGCCACCGCCTGGGCTTTGAAACTTTCCAGGGCGATTTCATGTATTTCGATTCTGACCTTTCACTGGCGGAGGTAAGAGAAAAATTTGCCAAACTAAAGCCCATGTATGGCTTTCGCAGCCGTTGGGGATATACCAATGCAGCCTTTATGACGGCAGGAGAAATTATTCCTAAAGTAACCAACAAAACCTGGGCGCAGTTTGTAAAGGACAGCATTTTTATTCCGCTTGAAATGAATAGGTCTTTGGTACTTTCCTCTGATATTGCAACCGCGTCCAACAAAGCCGCTGCCCATTCTCTTGTCAATGGCGAAGTTAAAAAAGTGCCTTATGGCAGGTTAGAGAATATGGCGCCGGCAGGCAGCATTTCTTCTTCCATAAATGACCTGAGCCATTGGGTGTTGATGCAATTGAGCAACGGAAAATATAATGGCAAACAAGTCGTTCCGGTTTCGGCCATTGCACAAACCAGAACTCCTAACTCAATTTTAGGAAATGGAGGAGCGCCATTTAACACGGGGCACTTTGCTTTGTATGGACTTGGCTGGTTTTTGCAGGAATACAATGGGAAGAAAGTGGTTTCTCACACAGGTGGTGTTAATGGTTTTGTCACTGGCATTACGCTGATTCCTGAAGAAAAGTTGGGCATCATTGTGCTCACCAATTCAGAAACCAATTTGATTGAAGTTTTGAAGTGGGAAATTATGGATGCGTACATGCACCTGCCTTATCGCAATTATAACCAGGTTTTTTTATCACGGCAAAAGGAACAGGATGCTGCAGATGCCCGGTGGTTGAAAGAAAAGAGAGACAGCGTAGCAATGAATATGAAACCCGCATTATCATTGCAAAATTTTACCGGTACATATAAGCATGATGTTTATGGCAACATGAATATTGATCTGCAAAATGGAAAATTGGTGGCCACTTTCGAACACCATAAAGGCCGCTATGCAACATTGGAGGCTTTAGGAGCAAACAGGTTTCTTGCTACGTTTAACGACCCTCTATATGGTGTAAAAGTTTGGCCATTTAGTATTGAAAACGGTAAAGTAAAATCAGTAACCGTTACAGTTGCCGACTTTGTAGAGTTTACACCGTACGAGTTTTATAAAATCAAATAATATGGATCAATTGAATCTCGGCATTGGCACAAGACTACAACATACGCAACACGGTCCCGGCGTAATTGTCGGTATCCGGTATGCTACGTATCTCATTTCCTTTATTTACCATGGCATCAAAGAAATTGATAAAAATGATGAGCACCTGGAAGAGATCATCCCGGAAAATGTTACGGAAGAAATAGAAACCCATTCCGATGTAGAAAGATCACTGCTTAAAATTTTGCGTTTGTGGAGTGGCGTTTCAGAAAATGTTTCGTTGGGCGATCGCTGGCAAAAAGGAACTATGATTTTACAACCTGCCGACAAATCGTTAAAGCCAAAAGAAATTCCGGTTGAAGACTTCTTTCATAAAATCGTAATGCTGCGTGACAGGCTTCGCGTGATGGAGCAGCAGATCAATGCGCATAAAAAGTTAAGCGATGAGGATAAGGTGAACTTGCAGCAATACATCACAAGGATTTACGGAACGCTTACTACATTCAATGTGTTGTTCAAGAGCAAAGACCATTGGTTTGTGGGAGAGAAAAGCGGAGGTGAGTAATTTTATAGACATGATTTTAAAAAAATGCAATTGAAATATTTAAGCTTCTTTCTGTTCAGTTGTTGTATTTATGTAAGCAGTTTTGCACAAGTACAAATCCCTGCGTATTACAAACAATCCAAAAGCTTTACCAATGCTTTAAAGCAAATTGTTCATGAAGTGGGACTCGACAGCACTTACGATGCAGGCGAAGACGGTAAGGAACAAATCTCATTTGCGGTCATTGATCTTTCAGGAAAGAAACCTGTGTTGGGTGGCGTGAATGCCGACAACTTTATTTATCCTGCTTCAGTTTACAAAATGTATGTGGCTATGGAAGTGCTGAAACAGGTAAGCAATGGCGAATATTCTTTGTACAAACCTTATGTTGTGAAGTCGCCAAACGATGTCGATAAAGGAAGAGAAATAGATTATGATCCCCGTCCGTTGTTAAAAAACAACGACACCGTTACCATTGATTACCTGCTTGACCTGATGATCACCCGCAGCGATAACTCGGCCGCTAATTGCTTGATTGATGTAGCTACCCGGAACAAGATCAATCAAACCATGCACCAATATAATTGGATGGGTAGCGAAGTAACAAGAAAATTTTTAAAAAGAACTTTTGAAGACCCTGGCTATGATACGGTAAGAAGTACAGAAACCTGCGCCTTGCATGCTGCAGATTTTATGTATAAAATTTATCAGCAGCAACTCGTCAACCCCTGGGTGAGCATGCAGATGAAAGCTTTGTTGGGAAGGCAACTGGATACAACCAAACTTTCCACCGGTCTGCCTTCCAACGCTATGTTCTATCATAAAACAGGATGGTGGAGTATCTATACAAATGATGTTGGCATTGTTGACGATGGGAAAATAAAATACATCATTTCTGTCTTTACACCAGTGCGTGAAGAAGAAGTAAGGCCAAAGCTAAAACAGCTTTCAGCAAAAGTGTACGATTTGATAAAGAGCCTGCATTCCTAAAATTCTGCCATGAAAAAGATTTTTCTTTCCTTATTGCTTTGCTTCATTACTCTTTTTGTAACGGCGCAAACAGACACCCTTACGGCTTACAGGAAAACAAGCGTAATGATTCCGATGCGGGATGGAATAAAATTATACACGGTGATCTTTACACCCGTCAATGCAAAAACTGCTGTACCGGTTTTGTTAACCCGAACGCCTTATAGTGCTTCATTTCGTTTTCCGGATAATACAGTGGTGGCGCTTTCAAAAAATAATTTCACGTATTACGATTTGGCAAGGGAGGGGTACATTTTTGTGTTTCAGGACATTCGTGGCAAATACAAAAGTGAAGGCAAAATGGAAATTCACCAGCCCATTATTCATTTAAAACAAAAAGACGCTGTTGATGAAAGCACAGATACTTATGATGCGATTGACTGGCTGGTAAAAAATGTTTCCAACAACAATGGCAAAGCTGGTATTGTTGGTATTTCTTACCCGGGATGGGAGGCATTGGTAGGAAGTGTTGATCCGCACCCGGCACTGAAAGCCGCATCGGAGCAAGCTTGCATGGCCGATCTTTTTTTAGGCGATGATTTTCATCATAACGGTGCGTTTCGGTTGAGCTATGGAATGGAATACAGTTATGAAATCGAGAATGATCCAACAACTGATTCCGATTTTCCTTTTCCGCAGTACGATCTATACGATTGGTATTTGAAATTAGGTTCGCTAAAAAATGTGAATGGAAAATATTTTCACAACAAAATACCAACCTGGAACAATTTTGTAAAACATCCCAACTACGATGCCTTCTGGCAGCAAAATTCGCCGCTGAGTTATGTATCCTATCCGCAAGTGCCGATGTTGCACGTTGGTGGCTATTACGACCAGGAAGATATTAACGGGCCACAATTGATGTATAGCCACATGGAGAAAAAAGATTCATTCAACAGAAATTATATTGTATTGGGCCCCTGGAACCATGGCGGCTGGGCAAGAATGAGAGGAGACAGCCTTGGCAAAATTTCATTTGAAAGAAAAACAGGCGATGATTTTCGTGACATGCAAAAACGCTGGTTTGATTATTGGCTCAAAGGCATTGGCGAAAATAATTTTGATGAAGCTACTTGTTTTCAAACCGGCAGCAATGTTTGGAAAAGCTACGGCACATGGCCGCCGAAAGAGGCAACTATAAAAAAATTATATGCTGCGCCTGGTCATACATGCAGTTTTGAAAAACCAACATCCACAGGATTTAGCTCTTACATCAGCGATCCTGCACACCCGGTTCCTTATCGTACACAACCTATTGAAGCTACTTATGGCAAAGGCAGCCGATGGAAACCCTGGCAGGTAGAAGACCAGCGCTTTGTTTATTCAAGGCCTGATGTTGCAAGCTTTACTTCCGATTCATTGACAGAAGATCTTACCGTGACTGGAAAAATCATGGCACATTTATTTGCCAGTACATCGGGCACCGATGCCGACTGGGTGGTAAAGTTGATAGACGTATATCCTGCAATTGATACAGAAAGCTTATCCATGAGCCAATACCAATTCCCGGTGGCTATGGAAGTTTTTCGCGGACGTTTCAGAAAAAGTTTTTCCAATCCTGCGCCATTAACGCCCAACAAGCCCGAAGAGTTTGTAATTGACCTGCACGATATTAATCACACGTTCAAAAAAGGCCATAGAATGATGATACAGGTACAAAGCACCTGGTTCCCGCTTATTGACCGCAATCCGCAAAAATTTGTTCCTAATATTTTCGAGGCTAAAGACACTGATTTTACAAAAGCAGCGCAAAAAATTTACTTCAACACCTACATTGAATTGCCGGTAATGAGGGAATAATTCCAAATTTGCGTTTGCCTGATCGCATGGAGCCAAACAGGCTCAACACTATTTTATTTCTTTTTGCTTACTACTCATAAATCCATGCGAATGGCAGAAATGCTGGCTCTGGCGTATGTTTTGAAATATTACACTTCATGCGCAAAAGATTACTCATCATTGTTCTTGTAGTTGGAGCCATAGTAGTAGGGAGCTATCTTTTTATTCGGTTGTCATTGCAAAAAGCCATAGGTAAGGAAAACGAAACCACAGGTAGCATACAGCCACCATTGGCTGCCGCGGAAAATATAAAAGCTCCTGCGGCTGACCTTAGGCCATTATTTATAAAACGGATGCAGCAATTGCTTAAAAGCAGCTCTAATGGTCTATACGATCTTTCGGTAGGCGATATGAAAGTGGATTTATTGGCTTCAACTGTTTCTTTACAAAATGTAGCGGTTCATCCCAACGCAGAAAGTTTGAAAAGTCTTCAGCAGAACGGCCGTTTGCCGGTTAACGTTTTCAATATTTCATTTAAAAGTTTGGTAATAGAGGGAATTAACCTTGACGATGCTATTAACACCAGGAAGATGGATTATAAATTAGTAAAGCTGGTTGATCCTGTAATAAATATCTATCGAAGGAAACAAAGTAATAGTAAAGAAACTGCAGACGGATTTTCCAAGCGTTTTTTAGGCCAGATGAAAAGCCTGGATATCAAAAAGATAATCGTAGAAAATGGTACCATAATCACTCATATAAAAGGAAAGCAAGAGACAAACCGGTTTAATAAGGTACAGGTGAATATGGCAGACGTAGTGCTTGATTCCAATACCGTTAATGATAAAAAACGTTTTCTCTTTGCAAAGGCTGCAACACTTACCTTTCACGATTATACGGCCCCGGTAAATGGAGGACTTTATACTTTTAAAATTGCAGATGCCACTGTAAAATTTCCACAAGAGCAGATATTTCTTTCCAAACTTTCCTTTGATTCGCCATTAAGCAAAGAAGAATTTGAGAAGCGGCAAAAACTCAGTAACGAACTTTATCGCCTTTCGTTGTCGTCAATAAAAATCAACAAGGTTAACTGGTGGTCTTTATTCAACAAAGAGGAAGTAATAGCCAATGAAGTGTTTATAAATGGAGGGAAACTGTCAGTTTACCTGGATCGTTCATTACCTCCTTCTGCCAAGATGGGAAATTTTCCCAGTCAGCTTTTAGCGAAGCTTCATTTTAAAATGAACATCGGAAACTTAAG
>JBQCHB010000295.1:0-4424 GCA_051955075.1 Flavisolibacter sp. | reverse complement strand
AGATCATCATTGGTGCGTACTGTAAAACCGAGATCGTTTGTAAATCCGCTCTCGCAAAGCGTTACAAACAACCCCCCTTCACTTATATCATGTGCTGATTCTATAGCGCCAGATGCAATGAGTTCAGCTATTTTTTGTTGTAGTTGAAACTCATCTTCCAACTCAAAATGTGGAGCAGGCGAAAATTCGACACCTTTTATTTTATGTAGGTATTCAGAAGAATTAATATCGTTTTTCAATGCGCCAATCACATAAATTGAATCACCTTCGCTTTTGAAATTCAGCGTCATCTTTTTCTTTGGATCATCAACCAATCCTACCATGCCAATGGTAGGCGTTGGATAAACCGGTCCGTCAGGACTTTGATTATAGAAGCTCACATTGCCACCCGTAACCGGCGTATCAAACTTGCGGCAGGCCTCTCCCATTCCTTTAATGGCGTTGACAAATTGATAATATACTTCCGGATCGTAAGGGTTGCCAAAATTCAGGCAGTTGGTAACACCTAAAGGCTTGCCACCGCTGCATACAATATTTCTCGCCGCTTCTGAAACAGCCATCATAGCCCCTTTATACGGATCGGCAAAAACATAACGGCTGTTACAATCTACGGTTACGGCCAATGCTTTTCCGGTTTCATGAACCAACACAATAGCAGCATCGCTTGGCGCATTGGTAGATGCATTTACGATACCCACCATGCTATCGTATTGATTGTATATCCACCTCTTTGATGCAATAGAGGGCAATTGTATCAATTTTTGTGCAATGCTTTTTAAATCCTCTGACTCTTCTATAGTGCTATCGTCAAAGTTTTTTATCTCACTCAAATATTCCGGCTGGCGATATTCTCTTTCATATTGCGGCGCACCACCTCCCAATACTAATTCCTGCGCCGGAATTTGTGCTTCCAAACTTCCACCAATGTAAAAGCTCAATAAACCATCAGTTGTTACCTCACCAATCACTGCACTTTCCAAATCCCATTTGTCAAAAACTTCTTTCACCACATCTTCTTTTCCTTTTTTAACAACCAATAACATTCTTTCCTGGCTTTCACTCAAAAGCAGCTCCCAGGCTTTCATGTTTTGTTGGCGTGTGGGCACTTTGTCCAAGTCAATCCGCATTCCAACTTCGCCTTTGGCGCTCATTTCGGCAGTAGAGCAAATAATACCTGCGGCACCCATATCCTGCATACCCACAACAGCTCCGGTTTCAATCACTTCCAAACAGGCTTCCAACAATTTTTTTTCCTGAAAAGGGTCTCCAACCTGTACGGCAGGCAATTCTTCTGCACTTTCTTCGGTAATATCGGCAGATGCGAAAGAGGCGCCGCCAATACCATCCTTTCCGGTTGCACTGCCTACATACATCACAGGGTTTCCTTCACCCAACGCTGTAGCGGAAACAGTTTTACCTGCTTTTACAATGCCAACACTCATTGCATTTACCAACGGATTGGTATGATAACATTCTTCAAAATAAATTTCGCCACCCACAGTAGGCACGCCAAAGCAATTACCATAATGGCCAATGCCGTGAACAATGCCTGCTAAAAGATGCTGGGTTTTATCTTCTTCCAAACTTCCAAAGCGCAAAGAATTTAGCGCAGCAATGGGACGGGCACCCATAGTAAAAATATCCCTGTGAATACCGCCTACACCCGTGGCCGCTCCCTGGAAGGGCTCAATCGCCGATGGGTGGTTATGTGATTCTATTTTAAATACCACGCCATAGCCATCGCCAATATCCATAAGTCCTGCATTTTCCTCGCCTGCTTTCACCAACATTTTGGCGCCTTCTCTTGGCAAAGTCTTTAGCCATTTGATAGAGTTTTTGTAACTACAGTGCTCACTCCACATTCCCGAAAAAGCACACAATTCATTAAAGTTGGGTGTACGGCCTAACTTCTTTTTTATCAATTCAAATTCGTCTTCTGTTAATCGTAGTTGCTGGGCTGTTTTTGCAGTAATGTCCATGATATTGTTTGAAAGCCGCAAAGCTAATTAAATCAGAGTTCACAACTTCACAAGTTTATGACCTCACGGTTAGGTGAGATTTTTTCACAAGATAAAAACCGGTGGAACGTGTGAAGTCGCAAACTTGTAAACTTTCTTTCCTATTTTGTGCCGATTAAACTGAAACAGGTTGGAGCATTTGCTGTTCGCTGCTTATCTTATTTTATTTGCATGGCTTGTTACCAGAGTCAATTTTTTTAAAGCTTCCGGCTTAACCCATTCGCAACTAATTATATTTTTTTTATTGAAGGTAATGGCCGGAATTTTTTACGGCTGGATAGGCGTGTACTATGGCCAAATGGCGCAAATGGTGGATACCTGGGCTTATCATTATGAAAGCATTAAAGAATATCATTTACTTCTGACCCACCCCATCGATTTTTTCACCAGCCTTTTTCATACTAATTATGAAGGCGGCTACACCAAATTTCTTTCAAGCCACGATTCCTGGTGGAACGACCTTAAGGCTAATTTCTTCATTAAAATACTTGCTATTTTTAATCTTTTCAGCTTTGGGAACTATTATGTCAACCTTATTTTCTATTCATTTATTTCTCTTTTTGGGCCGATAGCCGTATACAGGGTAATGCGGGATATTTTTCCTACTAAAAAAGTTGCGGTGTTGCTGGCTACCTTTCTTATTCCTTCCTTTATTTACTGGACCAGCGGGTTGCACAAGGAAGGACTTATCTTTTTAGGATTTGCATTGGTTGTTTATCATTTGTATTTCGGGTTCAAAGAAAACAGGTTCCCATTTTACCGCGTTGCCTTACTGTTTGCAGGTTTTATTTTGGTTCTGATCCTGCGCAATTTCCTTATTCTTACACTTGTTCCTGCTGTTTTTGCCTGGACATTAGCAGCAAAACTGCGCTATAAACCAATTGTAGTATATTCTTTAGTGTACACAGCCGCACTTCTCATTTTTTTTACAGCCAAATACATACATCCAAGCTTTGATTTTCCCCAGGCGGTTGCTCAAAAGCAACAGGACTTTTTGGATTTAGGAGGCGGTTCGGCCATAGCCGTCACCAAAATGCAGCCGTCTTTTATAAGTTTTATTATAAATGCACCACAAGCTTTTAGCCTCAGTATTATCCGGCCCTATCCTTCCGATGTCAGGCATTTGCTTTCTCTTGCTGCGGCCGTAGAAATCAACATTTTACTTTTACTATTTATTGTATTTCTCTTTTGGCGAAAAAATGGGGTGGAACTAAGTCCTTTCCTTTTATTCTGTTTATTCTTTTCTTTTTCTGTACTAATGATGATAGGGTATAGCGTAAATATCCTTGGTGCAATTGTTCGCTACCGAAGTATTGTTTTTCCATTTTTATTTGTTCCAATGATTGCTAAAATTGACTGGAGCAAAATAGAAGGACTCATTTTCAATAACATTAATAATAAAAATAATGTTTAATTTTTTTTCTTTAATCCGTAAAAAAAACACATTTATCTGTTTTTGAAATGGAAAACTTATGCTTTTATCCTCTTTTTAATAACAATTACTTCTTTTTCTCAGTTTTTTTCAGAAGGATTTAATTTCTTTGCTGAAAATTACTCTTTATGTCCCTTCGCTTTAACGCCTTAAACAACCTGTTGAATTCTAACAGCAATGAACCAACAGCTACCACAAAAATCACTGCCATTTTTGCTGAAAACGTCTTCACTCACCAAGTGGCCAGACAGTTTTTAAGCGACGAAGCTTATAAAAGCCTGATGGCCTCTATTAAAGCCGGCCAAAAAATTGACCGCTCTATGGCGGCTCAAATTGCCAATGGCATAAAAGCCTGGGCCGAAAGTAAAGGAGTAAGCCATTTTACACACTGGTTTCAACCTTTAACAGGGACCACCGCTGAAAAACATGACTCCTTCTTTACGTTAAAAAGCGATGGAACACCGATAGAGCAATTTGAAGGTGATGCCTTAGTTCAACAAGAACCCGACGCATCTTCTTTTCCAAGCGGCGGCCTGAGAGCTACTTTCGAAGCAAGGGGCTATACTGCATGGGACCCATCTTCACCAGCTTTTATTATGGATATTGGAACAGGCAAAACGCTTTGCATTCCTACCATATTTGTTTCTTATACCGGCGAGTCGCTTGATTATAAAGCACCGCTTTTAAAAGCATTAGAAGCACTGAACCACGCAGCAACGGATGTTTGTAACTATTTTGACAGGAACGTGACCCGTGTTACGCCTACTTTAGGATGGGAACAGGAATATTTTGTGGTTGATGCCGGCTTATTCAATGCCCGCCCCGACCTGATAGCTTGCGGAAGAACCGTATATGGCCATAACCCTGCCAAGGGCCAGCAGCTGGAAGACCATTATTTTGGTTCCATCCCCGAAAGAGTGTACGCCTTTATGCGTGACTTTGAAAATGAGTCGTATAAACTGGGCATTCCACTT